>JAKUOE010000054.1 GCA_022449845.1 Candidatus Thalassarchaeum sp. | reverse complement strand
TCATCTTTGTCATTTGCTTTTTGTAGGTCACTAATTTGACTTTGACGTCATATCGGTGTTGATTTACAAAACACCAATCTCTAATCTCATTACGGCTTGGTGTCTGCATACCTGGCTTGATTTCAAACGTGGACAAATAGGCAAGAATGACTTCCCGCGCTCCATTTTCGCTCATGAACTTCAGTTTTTGTTGGACTATTTGAATAGTTTGATGAGAGCCGCGCGATTGAAGAATGAGGCCCGAGTCGGCGGGACATGGCCAAGTTCAAAGACACCGAACTAGAATTGACGCGAGAACGCGATGAGATGCGAGATGTTGAGGTAGAACTCAACTTCACGCCGAACGCTCTTGCCAGCGTATTGTACAAGCAAGGCGATACCGTTGTTCTAGCATGCTGCACGCGCGCGAGGAACCTACCACGTTGGTTCCCTCGTGATGCAACCAAGGGTTGGGTCAACGCCGAATACTGCCTTCTTCCAGGTTCTACCGATTCGCGATTCCAGCGAGAGCGAAGAGGCGCGAAGGGACGCACCTACGAAATTGAGAGACTCGTCGCAAGAAGTCTGCGGGCTGGAATCGATCTTGAGGCACTCGGCCCGCACAGTCTTACCGTCGATTGTGATATCCTGAATGCAGATGGAGGAACACGATGTGCATCGATCACGGCCGCAACAATTGCATTGCGATTGGGGGTACGCAGACTCATCAATCAAGGATTGTGTTTGCCAACTGCTGACAGGAAACCAGCCGATGCTGGGCGAAATTGGGAAGCACGAGAATTGAGTGCGGAGGAGAAGGTGGCCCACGAAGCTGCAGTTCTCCCGGTAGATGTCGGGGCAATCAGTGTCGGTCTAATCGGTGATGATGTGTATATGGATCTGGATTACATCCTCGATTCAAATGCAGATGTCGACATGAATGTCATCGGTACCAGCGATGGGAGGTTGGTTGAGGTTCAGGGAACCGGCGAAGAATCGACGTACTCGCGCGCGCAGATGGATGAACTCATGGACATGGCTGAGAAAGGCTTGTCCCGTCTATACGAAATCCAGAGCAATGCTCTCGATGGGCAGGTCTGAAGACAAATTGGTGCGGTGGGCCGGGCTTGAACCGGCGACTTCCAGATCTTCAGTCTGGCACTCTCCCAGCTGAGTTACCACCGCATTGGCAGCGAGGCCACCGGCCTTGCATTATCAACACTTTCGGGTGTTAAATGAGGGGGTCAGAAGAGGTCGTCGTCATCTTCAACTTCTTTCTTCTTCGATCCTTTCTTGGTGGATTTTTCGGCCTTCTTAGCAACTGGTTTCTCTTCCTTCTTCTTCGGTGCTGGAGGTGGGGCGGCCTGGGCCTGTTCTGCGGCTTCACGCTTGGCTTTCTCCTCTGCTTCTCTTGCAGCCAGTTCTTCGGGGTCAATACCTTGTGCGATGGCCAATTTCTTTCTTCGATCATCACGGGCCTTCTTCTCAAACAGACGATGCTTGGCTTTCTCACATTGTTGCATCATGAACATGGCGTCATGTTCCAGCAAGGGTGAATCTGAAATCATCGTGATATCAAGCCAGTCGCCGTCCTCGGCAAGGAACTCTGCGAGAGGTTCGAACTTGAGGTCAGACTTCTTGATTTGTGTGTAGTGAAGGGCATTGCCCATTCGATGCTCAATTCCGCTGAAGTGGCAGTAGAACGTCTTGCCACCGATGGTTTCGCGTACTTGATCAAACAATTCACCAAAGTCCTCACTCGTTCTAAGGCCTCCGTGCCCGCGCGCGTGTATGTGAGCGAGATTGAGAACTGGGACGGTTCCTTCAACGTGATTTGTGACCTCAAGCACCTCCTCAAGGCTGCCCCACAATTCCTGCCGGCCACTGGTTTCAACACCGATTAATGTCGGACTGTTTTCGATTACCCAAGGTAACGCTGCGTAATCTTCGGACTCATCCTTGTTGTTCCATATTTGAGCACAGCGATCGACAACGCCAGCCATGACATTGGCGACCTGTTCGTTGGCATCTGCACCCCGGTTGAAATCGCCGTATGGTCCGACGTGGTAGGTAATGTGACGTGCGTTGATGATTTTCGCTGCCTGGAGGCTGGCCTCCATTTTGGACAAGGTGCGACTGCGCTCACGCTTGTTGCCGAGCAACTCAGCGTAGTATGGCCCATGGAGATTCATCTCAAATCCAGTCTTCCATGATAGGATGCCGGCCTGCCAATACTGATCGAAATGATGCGGAGCGACCGTGCGTACAGTCTGAATCTCCATCGTCTCTAATCCGAGGGCAGTAATATCGTCCATTCCTTCAACGATTGTACGTCCTTTGCAAGACAAAGGTACGCCGGCTGGTCCAAGTCGTAGTGGCATAGGGGTCCCTCCGGCCTCTCGGCCGAAACGGTCTCGGGGTAAAAGGATGTGCGGATGCATTCTCCTTTTATTTTCAAGAGGCCGATATGACCTACACCTCGTATGTCTTGAACGTTCGCAATTTTCTGACCGACAAATTAACCCAATTCGGACTCCGCGGCACGGATATGCAGCAGGGGGCTCGCCCAGCCACTTCGATTCGCATGAGCATCGCGATTGGCCTCTGTATGTTGATGATGTTACCCAGTACTGTCGGCGCCGAATTGGTCCAAATGGATTACAGCGCAGATGTGAAACCGGTCAATTTCTACGCTGCCGATGGATCAGATGTGAACCCAAATCATTCGGATTGGGGGCAGGCAGGAACTCTACTCGGAAGGGTCGCTACGGCAAGTCACGAACCCGATGCCAATTGGATGGGACTCTCCGATTTGCCCAATCCACGAGAAATTAGCAACATTGTCTGTGCGCAGCCTGGACTCATCAACGATGAACGAGGATTGTCGGATTTCAACTGGCTATGGGGGCAATTCATCACGCATGAAATCGACTTTACACTCACCCAAAACGGTCGTGTCGGTGAGAATGGAACGCCTGAAGCAGCTGACATCGATATCGATGAAGATGACCCGGTGATGGGTGCACCAGGTGGATCGAAAATGCGCTTCTTCCGTTCATTGTACGTCAACGTCACCGAGGATGAAGTGGTGCATCGAGAACACCCGAACTCAATCACATCTTGGATCGATGGTAGCGTCGTTTACGGTTCATCTGAATCAACGATGAATTGGTTACGGACGTTTGAAGGCGGCAAACTCAAAGTTAGTGAGAACCCATATGGAGAATTGTTGCCGGTCGCCAAAGATGATGATGATACGGCACCACCAATGTCATTCGCTGGATTCAGTGCAGATGTTCGCTTCGTCGCGGGGGATTCGCGCGCCAATGAACACATTGCACTCATGGCCATGCATGTCATCTTCATGCGCGAACACAATCGATTGGCTGAAGGTATTCAGGAGCGAAATCCTGACTGGAGTGATGAAGAGATTTTCCAGCGCGCTAGAAAGATTGTCGCTGCACAAATTCAAGCGATTACTTACGAGGAATTCCTACCAAGCCTCGGCGTAACATTGGATGCTTATGCTGGCCACGACCCTGGAGTGAATCCTGAAGTCACCAGCGCATTCGCCACCGTTGCATTCAGAATGGGGCATTCCCAGATTGGAGACACCTTCCTGCGCCTCGATGAGCAGCGCGCACCCATCGAAGAAGGGCACATGAGTCTCTTCGATGGATTCTGGACGACCAGTCCGATTACCGAAGAGGGAGGCGTCTCTCCAATGCTTCGCGGGATGGCCATGCAAACTCAACCTGCGAACGATGTCTACTATGGAGAGAACCTGAGAAACCAATTGTTCGGGCATCCCGGCGCAGGTGGGATGGATTTGTGCGCCATCGATATCCAACGAGGCCGCGATCATGGCGTGCCTGATTATGGGGCGATTCGAACCGCTTTCGGTTTGGAGAATATCTCTTCTTACAGTGAAATCACCAGTGATTCAGTAGTGGCCGAAAATCTCGCACTGGCGTACGGAAACGAGACACCTGGATATATCGACCCACTCATTGGAATGCTTGCAGAGGACCACCTCCCTGATTCTGCATTGGGGGAGACCATGGATGCTCTGATTCGAGATCAGTTCACACGATTGCGGGATGGTGACCCTTACTATTACGAAAATGACCCCGAACTCGAAGGTGTAGAAACGGAAATTGCAACAACGAAATTATCGCACGTCATTCTCAGAAACACAGTGATTGAATCATTGCAATGTAACGTATTCTTCGCCGAGCACAATGTGAATGAATTCGATTGTAACCTTCCCAATCCGGTGGATGAGCCACAGACGCAGACGGATGATGATGCCGAAATGAGTACGCTGATTCTCGGAGTAATCGGACTCGGTGTGGCCGGTCTCCTCATCATGAATTTCTTTGGAGTAGCGGCCAAAGAAGAAGAATGAGACCCAAACTCATCACAGCAAGGATGTATGCTGAGAAATCGGGTACGTACGGTGGCAATTCTTCTTCGATCTCAAGGACGGAATTGATGTTGACCTCCTCGATGATTTGAGTGTGTCCGGTAGACCAAGTCACTTCGATTTGTTCTATGGTGTGCGAGCCGAGGCCGAAATGGATGGCGGGGTCACTGCTGCCGAGGTAACCATCCCCGGCGTATGCATGCTGCCTTAGCACGGTTCCATCATCCAGATGAACCTGGACCAGACAACCGATTCCATGACTGTTTGAGCCACCTTCCACACCCTGTAGCCGGACTTTCAGCCAACCGCCGGCGCCCTCATCAGCCGCTGTGTTGCGCCATAGTCTGGGTGGACTGTCCGAATGTGCCATCAACAAATCGAGGTCGCCATCATTGTCTATGTCGGCCAGTGCTGCACCCATCGTCTTGTTCGCACCAGCAAAGCCCAACTCAGTGGCGACATCGGTGAAATCGAGGATTCCATCGCCGTCAATATCCCCATCGTTGCGGTACAATGAATTGTACTGATTGGAGATGTACTGATTGATGCGTCCAACTCCGAACCAGAGATCCATGTCTCCATCGAGATCATAATCGAAGAAATGGCAATCCCAATTGACCAGTACGTTGGTGTTGATTCCAACCTCTTCAGCATCCTCAGAGAAGGACGAGCCATGATTAATCCACAGATAATTCGGACCGAAGTTGGATTGACACAAATCGAGGTCCCCATCCAGGTCGATGTCGGCAGCGTGCGCCCCCATTCCGGTTCCGATGATGGTCATTCCAAGGGAATCGGTGTAGAGTGAGAAGGTCCCATCTCCGTTGTTGTGATAGAGTGGAGATACGCCAAAATCGCTGGCGACGTAGAGGTCTTCCCAGCCGTCGCCGTCAGCATCGAACCAAACGGCGGCCCATGAGAGACCGGAACCCTGGGGATCTTCTCGGACACCTTCGGGGAGGGACATCTGTCCACTTGGACTGGCTGAACCCGTCAGAACCACCGTTAGAGCTGGACCAATCTGCGTCTCGAAATCGGCAACATCATTCTCATTGTGACCATACACTCCGGCCTCAGAGGTTTGGTCATTGAATTCAGGAATACCATCGCCGTTTGAATCGCCATCATTTCGATACAAGATGTTCGTCTCTGCACGGGCCAGACCTGTGTATTCGTCGATCATCCCGAAGTTCATCTAATAACAATCCATGTCTCGATCGTGGTCATAGTCCACCCAAACCGAAGCCGAGGAATGTCCGGGATTTCCCAGATTGCTTTCGGATGTGACATCACGGAAAACACCATTCTCGTTGACGAACATCTGATTGGCCGAACCCGTGCCTTCGGGGTTCTCAAGATCTGCTCGACCGTAATTTGATAGGTACAAATCGACATCGCCATCGCCATCGTAATCGACCCACGTCGCGCCGATGGTCGTCACTCCAGATGCTCCAACACCGGCTTGTTCTGAGACATCAACAAAGGTGCCGTCACCCTCATTTCGCATTAGGTGACTCTGGCCGGTAGAGTTCGTTGATAGGGCATCTTGGTCACTGTGGTTTGCTGGGATCTCAGAAAGATGGAGATAGCCGAGAACTTCAGCTGTTTCCTGACCCAAATGATCGAAGCGGGCCGTCAGAAATACATCGAGGTCGCCATCGCCGTCATAGTCACCCCAAGCCACACCTGGGCCGTATGCAGCCCAATTGGTCAGTGGGCCCGAGTCAACCAACTCAAGTCCTGAACCGTTGGTAATTTCTTCAAAACCTGCGTTCGCTGGTACGGAAACCAGCAGCAGCCCGACCATGAGAAGGGGCAGGGTTGGGCGCATGGACTCGGATGGGGCCTCCCTCATAAGATAGGGGGATTGGCTGAAATCGCATCTACGATGCGTATCGACGTGTTTTCAAAGATTGACCGTGGGCGAGGGACCGAAAATAACGGGGTTGTTCGGCCCCTGCGGAGAACGAGGACGATGGGGGATTCCACTCTGATTGAACGGGCGGCAGCCGCATTCGCCGAAGGTCGCCCCGTCATGGTGTTCGATTCGGATTTCCGCGAATGTGAGACTGACCTGCTGTGGCCGGCGGCGGCAGCTACACCCGCAATCATGCGGCAACTGCGGCAAGATTGCGGGGGGCTACTGTTTCTGGCCATCGGCGATGATGTTGGCGAAAAATTCGGTCTCCCTTGGTTACAAGACATCCATACGCACCCCAATCTAGTCGCTGAGAACCCAGTCCTTGGCGCTCTCATTACCGACGATTTGCAGTATGATACCCGCAGTGCATTCACACTCTCTCTCAATCACCGCGACACATACACTGGCATTACTGACCACGATCGTGCACTGACCACGCGAAGATTCGGAGAATTGGCCACAATGATGAGTGAAGAATCACCTATAGATGCGATGGCTGCATTGGGTAAAGAGTTCAGGACCCCAGGGCACATCCCACTTTGTAGGGAAGCACCGGGTGGATTGAAAACACGACAGGGGCACACCGAACTCGCGGTTGCAATCGCTCGTCTGGCTGGACTGGCACCCTGTACAATTGGAGCTGAGATGCTACAACCAGATGGGGATCGGGCACTCAGTGTGGAAGATGCGAGGGCCTATTCAGCCAAGCATGACATACCGATGTTGACCGGCGAAGATATCATGAGGGCTTTCGGCCTATGAAAGGATGGAGTGAGTGAAATGGTGCATGTGATGGCAGTCGGCGTCTTTGATCTCCTTCATGCTGGACATCTCCATTATCTTGAACAAGCCAAGTCGCTCGGGGATCGCCTCACAGTGGTCGTTGCACACGATGAAACGGTACGCATGCGCAAGCACGAGCCGGTGACATCTCAGGACTTGCGGAGACGAATGGTCGCAGGTCTGAAACCGGTGGACCACGCGATGATTGGAAATCCACCCTCTGTGCCGATGTACGACATCCTGCCCGTGGTTGAGCCCGATGTCATCGCCCTTGGTTTTGATCAAGAACATGCGGAATCGGCGATTCGTTCAGGATTGGATGAACGCGGATACAATCACATCGAACTTGTTCGTGTTGAAGGATTGACTGAGGATTTGGATGGAACTCGAAAGATCATTGATAAAATTCTGAGTTTACAATGGGCACAAAAACGCCAGGAAGATCTTGTGGGTGATGAATGATGTTCACAGGAATCGTACAGGGAACAGGCTGTGTTGATTCGGTCAGTGGGAATTCCATCGTCACTTTGGGAATCCAAATTCCATCAACTGAAGGTTTGGATGTTGGAGCATCGGTATCAATCGATGGAGTGTGCCTCACAGCCACTTCGGTCGGAGAGACTGTGACATTCGACATCATCCCTGAAACATTGGAGAGAACCACATTGGGCAACCTTGCTCAAGGTTCGAACGTCAATGTGGAACGGGCCTTGAAGTTCGGCGATGAATTGGGTGGGCATCTATTGAGTGGGCACATTATGGGCACCGCAGAAATTGTCTCGGTCGAGAAGCACGACTACAAAATCCAGTGCCCCAACGAAATGGGCCAATTCATTCAGGAAAAAGGGTTCATCGCCGTCGACGGAATTTCCTTGACTGTTGGGAAAACAGATGGAAGAGGATGTTTCGATGTCCATATCATCCCTGAGACGCTGCGCCTAACCACTCTAGGGGACAAGGGGCAGGGTGACAAAGTCAACATCGAGATTGATGCGATGACTCAGGCAATAGTAGAAACCGCAAAGCGGATGATAGAGAACAAGGAGGATTGAAAATGAACATTGCAATCGTATGTGGATCATTTCACAAAAGTGAAGTTTCTAAGATGCTTGAGTGGGCTTCTGATGAAGCAAGTCAGCAAGGACTTACTTTGACGGATGTTGTATGGGTCCCTGGCGCGATGGAGGTTCCTCTGGCCCTGAATAGACTCATGGCTAGAGACGACATTCAAGGCGCTGCATGTCTAGGAATCATCGAGAAGGGGCACACTCAGCATGGACTCGCCATGGGACAATCGGTCATGCAGAGTATCATCGATTTGCAACTCACTTGGAACAAACCCGTGGGACTGGGAATCATTGGACCGGGTGCTGAACCTGAACACATCGGGCCACGATTGGAGCCACATGCCAGAGCGGCGGTGGCCGCAATCTCGGCGATGTCCTAATCCCTGAATGGTGGGTAGAAGGGGCCTCTCTTCCGGAATGTCGAATGTCGCACACCCCTGAGAATGCGCATGTAGAATCTCCACCATGATCCGATGGTTTTGAAGGGGTGGCGGAAGAATCGCAAAGGGTTGCCCCACTCTCGTATTGGATAACGCAATTGCGCCAACATATCTTCGGGTACAGCCTCGTCAACCCCGTAGACTTCTGGGCGCTTATCATCGGGCATGTAGTAGGTTCCAAACATGATGTCCCAGAGCGGTAGGAAGCCTGCGTAATTCGAACAATGAGCCTCCTTCTCGTTGGCATGATGCCAGTGATGGAATTCAGGTGTCTGAATGAGGCGATGCAAGGGCCACAATCTCCAACTGACGTTCGCATGTAGGAAGAGGCCAGTGATAATCTGCAGAGCTGCGAGGATGCCGCTGGTCTCAGGGCTGAATCCGGCGAAGACTAGGAAGAAGAAGCCGGGGGCAATCAAAGCGAAATCCAACGGGTGGACGCGGAAGCCACTGATCCAATCCATGTGTTCAGGCGAATGGTGGATGGAGTGGAATTTCCAGAGTTCGGGAACCTCGTGATACCAGCGCTGCGCCCAGTATCCAACGAAATCGAACAGACCGAAAGCGACCAAGGGTTGGATGCTGGCCGGTATCATCGCAACGAGGCCAAAGTAACCGACGATCAGACCTAGGGCCCATGTGAATGAGAAGAAGCCTACGATGACGGCAAAAATGACTCCGAAGATATTCAGAAAGGGAGCAGAAAGAGCATAGGTCACATCGAGTTTCCACTTGGGTCGACGAACATCCT
>JAKUOE010000053.1 GCA_022449845.1 Candidatus Thalassarchaeum sp. | reverse complement strand
CTGTGGGGTTCGGATTTCGCTGCACTCCCTCTCTGGACACAATGGTGTATCGCAATGGACCGCTTGTACCGTGGTGTCATCTTTTTGTTTACTTCCCCTAAACGGATTCCGCATTTCATTCGACACTCGCGCGAATACCGATTGTTTGTCAGAATTCCCGAGACAGCAGCGCGTCCACCGCCTCGAATGCACATGCGCAGTGAGGGGGAAGGGGGGGGGCCAGCAGATCTCATGAATCAAATGGATGCAGTTGCGTTTACCATGGAAGAGATGGAAACCACCCCAGAACAAATTACAGCGTGGGACGAAGGGGAATAATGGAGCACAGAAGGGGATTCGAACCCCTGTAAAGTGGATTTGCAGTCCACCGCGTAACCGGGCTTTGCTATCTGTGCAGTGATTCGCCGATAAGCAATGGCTATTCAAGCCTCACGTATGGTAAAATCAGGCGCAACCTGTGGTAGATCCACAACTGTTGCACTTGAGACAAGTCCCATTTCGCACCATCTGACTTCCACCGCATTCATCACAAATGTCTCCGGTGAACCCTGCTTCGCGCGCCATTTGTCGCATCTCTGTCTCAGGATCGACATCCAATGTCATCTGGACGTTCCGACTCTCACCTTGAGATCGAGCCACGCCATCGTCGGTGATTTCTGGCCGACTAATCGATGTGACCTCTAGGTCTTCTTCGCTCACGTGCGCGAGATCATTGCGTCCCAGATAATCGATGGCCAACTCACGGAAGATGTAGTCTACCAAGCGCGGTGCCATCTTGACTCTTTTCGAGCCACCCTGAACCATACCACTGGGTTCGAACTTCTGGAAGGTGAATGACTTCACGAAAGCATCCAAGGGAACACCATATTGCAATCCAATGGAGACTGCAATCGCAAACTGATTCAACAGACTGCGCCATGCTGCACCTTCCTTTGAGGTGGTAATCATAATCTCGCCAAGCCGACCATCATCGTACTTACTTGAGGTGAGATATACAGTGTGGCCACCCACGCTCGCCTTCATCGTCCGTGAATCACGGACTGCAGGCAATGGTTGTCTTGTGGCGATGTAATTGTGAACGAATGCCTCAGCGAGAGGTGCCGCCTGTTCATTGGGAAGAGGTAGCATTTCGGCCACCTGCTTGACCGCCTTCTTGACGGTGACGACCACTTCTTCCTCCTCTTCCTCTTCAGCACCCGACATGTCGACCAGGTTGTTCATCAGTGGTTGAGAGAGTTTGCTTCCGTCACGATAGACGGCACAGGCTTTGTTCATCGTTGAGTGTGACAAATCGTAAGCGGCTTGCACATCTTCGATGGATACATCGCTTGGCATGTTGATTGTCTTTGAGATCGCACCAGAGATGAATGGTTGAGCCGCCGCCATCATCATGACGTGCGCCTCCCAATCGATACACCGAGTCCCATTCTTCCCACCGGGTGTCGCACAGTCAAAGACAGGCAAATGCTCTGCCTTGAGATGTGGTGCATCCTCGATGGAGAGGTGGCCGAATACATGCATCTGCGCATCTTCAATCTCCGTGGCTGAGAATCCTAGGTGCCCCAGTGTATCGAAGAATGGATTGTCACATTCCTCAGCGTCGATGTTGAGTGTCCCCATGGAGAAATCTTCGCCCAGCACCGTTGGAGCAAATAGCATCCGAATATCAAATACAGATTCAATCGCGCCTTCAATCTTGGAGAATTCAGCGTCCGAGAATCCCATTTCGAGCAGACGTTGTAGCGACACACTCTCACAGCGTTCCAGTGAACCCGTTCCCATGACGTGATCCACAATTTCTTGAACCTCTACCTTGGAGTAACCGAGCCTTGTGAGAGCTGCAGGAACGCCACGGTTGATGATGCGCAACGACCCACCACCCGCGAGATTCTTGAATTGGACTAAACTGAATTGCGGCTCGACACCCGTTGTGTCCGCTGCCATCACCAATCCGATTGTGCCTGTTGGTGCGATGACGGTGGTCTGCGCGTTGCGGTAACCGTGTTCCTCTCCCATGGCGAGAGCGTGATCCCAGACGCCACGTGCGGCTTCAAGCAAATCCTTTGGACACTTCTTTGGATCGATACCCATCGGGGCAATCGAGAGATTTTCGTATTCTTCATCCGCCATATTGTATGCGGCTCTGCGGTGATTTCGCATGACTCGGAGCATGTGCTCTGAATTCTCATTGTACTTTGAGAATGGGCCAAGGAAGCTGGCGAGGTCCGCACTGGTTGCGTAAGACTCCCCGGTCATAATTGCTGAGATGGCTCCACAGATTGCATACCCACGCGGGTCATTGTAAGGGATTCCCATGTGCATGAGAACCGAACCGATGTTACAGAATCCAAGACCGAGAGTTCGGTAATCGTAGGATTTTCTTGAAATTGCTTGACTGGGGAATTGCGCCATCAGGACACTAATTTCCAAAGTGGTCGTCCATAGGCGACACGAATGTCTGAACCCTTCGACATCGAAGGTCTGAGAGTCCATATCATAGTAATGGAGCAGATTGATACTGGCTAGATTGCAAGCGGTATCATCGAGGAACATGTATTCGCTGCAGGGATTGGATCCATTGATTCGCCCACCCTCTGGACAGGTGTGCCATTCGTTGATGGTCGTGTCGAATTGGACACCAGGGTCAGCACACGCCCATGCAGTGTACGCGATATCTCCCCACAATTTTTTCGCGTCGAGTGTACGATGAGGCATTGGGTCACGACCTTCCAAGGCCGCCTTATCCTTCTCTGTACGGAAGTACAAATCCCAGTCGCCACCATCCTTGACAGCCTCCATGAAGGATTCAGGAACGCGAACAGAGTTGTTTGAATTCTGTCCAGATACAGTCGCATAGCCTTCGCCTTGCCAATCGGTATCCATGGCTTGGAATTCCACACTCTTCCAGCCTTGCTTGGCCAAATCGAGCATGCGTTGGACGTGAGTGGAGGGTACGCTTGCGCGAACCGCCTTCACCATTGCACTCTTCAATTGAGGGTTTTCTTCAGGATCCATCGAGAGTTCGTCACCATCCCAACAGGCATCCATTACGGCATTGCAATGTTTTTGCAAAGCAGCCGTACCCGCAACCAGCGCACTCACTTTTTCTTCTTCGGTGAGTTTCCACCCGATGTACTCCTCGATATCGGGGTGATCCAAATCCAACGTCACCATCTTGGCTGCACGTCTCGTGGTCCCGCCACTCTTGATTGCTCCAGCCGCTCGATCACCAATCTTCAGGAAAGAGAGCAACCCACTGGAAGTCCCGCCACCAGAAAGTGGTTCACCAGCACCGCGGATGTTGGAGAAATTGGATCCTGTTCCTGAACCGAATTTGAACAGCAACGCCTCACGATTCCACAGACCCATAATCGAACTGGTATCTCCAACCAGACTGTCACTGACACTCTGAATGAAGCAGGCATGAGGTTGCGGATGTTCGTATGCATTCTCGGAACGCATATCTTTCTCGGTTACTGGGTCAACATACCAGTGGCCTTGAGCCGGACCTTCAATTCCATACGCCCAATGAAGTCCAGTGTTGAACCACTGTGGACTGTTGGGTGCTGAACGTTGGCTGGCGATTAGAAAGACCATCTCATCATAGTAAGCTCGTGCATCTCCTTCGCTGGCGAAGTATCCACTTTTCCAACCCCAGTATGTCCAAGTTCCCGCAAGACGACGGAAGAGTTGCCGACCATCTGATTCGCAACCATACCGATCGTCTGCATCCATCTTCTGCAATTTCTCTTCATCCGGTACAGATCGCTGGAGCCAACTAGGCACACCATCTTCAGGGACCTTTCGAATTGCCATGGGCACGCCGGCCTTTCGCATATATTTCTGAGCACAAATTTTCCCAGGTACACCTTCGTATCCCGATGGTAGTGCTACATTCTCAATTTCAAAGGCGATTGAACCATCGGGATTGTTGATGGTGAAATCAAATGTAATCCAATCAAATTGGTCGAATGGATCTTTGTCAACTTGTGTGAAGCGTCGTTCGATGACCATGCCTTGTTCGCCTTCTCCAGCGGCGGCATTTTGCTTCATCTTGGACTGCGTCATCTTCAATCATCTCTCATAGTAGTGTAATTTGTAAAGTTCAATCATGTTGTTTTGGAACATTCATCACCAGCACAGTCGCACAGGGGTTCCTCTCCGCTTTCGTGGGTCTATGAACTTATCACATCGCTCGCGTGTACATACGCGCGAAGACCCTGTGAATTGTCCCTCTCAAGAAGGCGGTTTGCAACATCCTGAGGCCACATTTCTGTTGCTTACATCTCCAATCCTTTGATTGTTTAGTTTAGTCCATCGAAACTGGGCCACCAACAGGTAACGCATTTGAGGGAACGCCATCCCTCATCCAACAGACGGAGTGATTTGATGACAGTCCCGGACCCCGATGAAGGCGTGGAATCAGAAGAAGGGGAAGTCGATCCGTTCGAGGCGCTCGGTGTTGAAGCCACTCCATCGGGGGCAGCCCTCAGTGATGGACTTGCAGCATTCATGGATGATGATGATGAGGAAGAAGACATGTTTGAAACCCTCGGTGTCGGTGGACCCTCGGTCGCCCTAGCCTCCTCAGGTGAGAATGACATTCTCGCGGCATTCATGGACGATGACGAGGAAGAGGAACCCGTCGAAGCACCATCTGAACCTTCGACCGAATCTGCGCCACCACAGGATGATGCAATGGATGCATACCGGATGGTTCTTGAGACGGTCTGGGTGGATGGAATTCTTGATCCTGGCGAGGTCCACCTCCTGGCGAAACGCAGAGAAGCCTTGGGGCTGACATTCGAGGAACACCTCGCATTGGTCCGTGAAATGCTTGGGTGAAATAATGCAGGCATTCGGCAACACACCCTTCGAACATGCGTTGGCTTTGGCGTGGTTCGACAATCGGTTGACAGCCACGGAATTCCGCCAACTCGATACACTGCAAACTTCTCTTGGCATTTCCGACGAAGAACGTGCTAGCATTGAGGCCGATTATGAGAATCGCCTCGTCGAAGGTACTGCGTTGCGCGGGAATGAAGCCAATTCTCTGGCGGAATGGATTGATGCGGTTCGCGCATTGACTGGTGTTCACGATGATGTCTCCAGAGTCCTCGCCCGTCGATTAGGCAGCACAGCTCTGCGCACGGGCCTTACCCGTGATGGCTGGAAATCAGCCAATACATGGATGGAGCAATTGGGTCTTGGACAACCCTTCGCGGAAGGGTGCTGGTTGGTCGGTGGCCCTGTTCCTGCTCTGAACGCAGTCCCACTTGCCTTGGCGCCCGCTGCTGGGTCTCTCGGCTTACTGGATTAAGCCCGAATATCGAGTTCCCAATCTAGGGTTGCTCCAGCCCCGGTTACCATGGCTCCAACGGAGCAATTTTTCTCGTGACTTTTGTCGATGATTCGCTCCACCAATTTACGCGGAACATCGCCCTCAATGACATACTGCATGCGAATGGCTGTGAATTTCCGGGGCGGGTCTTCGCGGCGATCTGCATCCAATTCAATCCACATATCTCTGACATTTTCCATGCGATGTTTGAGTCCCGTAATCACATCGATAAGAGTACAACCGCCGTGAGCCAGCAAGACCATTTGAACTGGGTTTGCAGAATCGTCCGTGTGCATCGGAAATTTGATTCCATGCTGATTTTCAGCCTCTAAATCTTCGCCACCTTTCCAACGAACGACACCCTTCATGTACACGCGCACGCGTAAGGAGTGGAAGAGGGTTAGCATCATCAATGCCCATTCGATGTCGAGTCGGCGCGGTATCAGGGGAGTCCAGTATAGATGTCAGACTTCGGCAAAATCGGATTCGCAGGTAAGTTGCGCCCATCGCAACACGCTGCCTCTCAAATCATCCGAAAACAACTCTCCGCTGGGGAGAAAAAACTCCTCATTGTGGCTCCACCGGGTTCAGGAAAAACCGTCTTGGGGCTGTACGTTTGGTCTGATTTGGTTCGAAAGCCAGCCGTTGTCCTCAGCCCCAACTCTGCGATTCAAGCACAGTGGATTGCTCGTGCCGAGGAATTGTTTGAATTGGATGGTCGAGAATCTGAAATCGGTACCGATTCAAAGAAACCAGGCATTCTAACCTCGTTGACGTACCAAGCCGTTACAATGCCGAGGAAGGGTGGAGAGGATCTCAATCAATCCGCCATCCACAAGTGGATTACAAAATTGATGGAAGGAGATGCGGACGGCATCTCTCAAGCAGAAAGCCCCGCCGCTGCGATGATTTGGATTGAAGATCTCAAGGACAAAAATCCTGACTATTATTCCGATCGATTGGGTTTCTATCGAAAGAAGGCGAGAGATGAGATTGCAGAGCATGGCAACGCCTTGTGGATCTTACACGAATCCTCCAAAAAGAATCTGCAGCGTCTTGCTGAAGTCGGCGTTGGCTTGATTATTCTCGATGAGTGCCATCATCTGCTTGAGCACTGGGGTCGGGTTCTGGCCGAGGTTGGCAATTTGTTTGATGACCCTGTGATTCTTGGATTGACAGCCACACCTCCTGACATTGGAGAGGTTGACCGTGTGGCGGCCACCCGTTACATCGATTTCTTCGGCGAGGTCGACTATCAGGTCCCGGTTCCTGCACTGGTCAGAGATGGCAACCTCGCACCATACCAGGATCTCACGTACTTTGTTCGACCCACACAAGATGAATTGCGTTATGTTTCGAAAATAGATGAGGAATTCACGGAACTAATCGCCAGTATCTGCAAGGGACCTGATGAAGATGAGAAGAACCGCACTCCCTCCCTTGAAAATTGGCTTGAAGAGGTACTCGATGGAAGACTTCTGCCCAGTGGTCCCGCCAAGGATTGGAAATCATTTTGCAAAAGAGACCCGACGTTGGCCGAACTCGGATCGTTGTATCTGTATCACAAACACCAACGATATCCGGCCGAACTCTCTGCTCTCCCCTCTCAATCTTGGAATGACCAGGACATCATCCCACTCCTCGATCGTTACATTCGCAACGGTTTGATGCGTTCCAAGAGCAAGAAGGATCACGCGTTGGCTGAGGAAGCCAAGGATCGTCTGCGCCTTCTCGGTGTTCAGATTACTGAGAGAGGTGCGCGAGCTTGTGCCTCCCCGGTTGGGCGCGTCTTGGCTTACTCCTCATCAAAATACGATGCACTCCGCAATATTTTGGAGGCCGAGATGCAAGCCCTAGGCTCTGGGATTCGGGCCGTTGTCGTGACCGATTTTGAGAAAACCTCAGCCACCGCATTGGTTGAGGGTGTTTTGGATAAAGGTGCAGGCGGAGCGGTTGCGGCATACAGGGCCTTGCTTGCGGCTCCATCTACCGACATGCTCGACCCCATTCTGATGACTGGCTCCACCGTCCTTGTCGATGATGACCTGCTCGACCGCATTCTACCCCGATTTGAACAGTGGGTATTGGATCACAATCTCGAGATTGAGTTCAATTGTATGGAGCGAGAAGGGTTTGTCGAAATCCGTGGTCGAGGTGAACACTGGGTGCCTAGATACTACACGATGATGATTACTGAATTGTTCCAGGAAGGTGTCACAAAATGTCTGGTCGGCACAAGGGGATTGTTGGGAGAGGGTTGGGATGCGAGTCGAATCAATGTCCTCATCGATTTGACCACAGTGACGACCAATATGAGCATCAATCAACTCCGCGGACGCTCATTCAGACTCGACAAGCATTGGCCTGAGAAGGTCGCAAACAACTGGGATATCGTCTGCATGGCTGAAGAATTCAGGAAAGGATTCGACGATTATAATCGCTTTACTGCGAAGCATTCCCAACTTTACGGGGTTTGCGATGACAGCGCCATCGAGAAAGGTGTAGGTCACGTTCACGCGGCATTCACCGAGGCGCGCCCCGAGGGAATCTCTCAGAGTCTACCCGCCTTCAATGAGGAGATGCTGCGCCGAGCTCGAAACCGTCCACGAACCAGAGATTTGTGGAAGATTGGTGAAAAATTCAATTCGCAAGCCACCCAAGCGATTGAACTGAAACCGGATTCGGAATTTGGCCCGTATGGTTTCCCTGCACTGAAGCACCTCAAATCAACAAAATGGACGAACGCATCCTTGGTCATGGCCATAGCTGAAACCGTGGTTGTCTCATTGATGGAACTCGAAGAGTTGGATTTCAGAGGCGGCCATTTGGCGGGCGGTGATCGTGGTGGAAATTGGATGCGCGCCTATCTTGAAGAAGCCTCTGAGGAGGATTCCAAAATCTTCGCTGAAGCGATGCGAGAGATTCTCGGTCCCCTGAACAATCCTAGATACATAATCCCCAGAGAAGTGACTCTCTTCTCAGATACCTGGTTGAGTAATCTGTTACCCGAAGTGTTGGGTCGATATTTCAAGCGCAGTAACAATGAGATTGTGATGTACCACCAAGTCCCCAAGGTCTTGGCTCGAAACAAAGAGGACGCGGCGATGTTCCAGAAACATTGGAATTCCCGGATTAGTCCTGGTGAGGTCGTCTATGGCCACAGCGAAGAAGGGAAGGAATACGTTGCCCAAGTGAAACAAGATGGGTTGGTACCCAAGGTGACGTTCCACAAGAAGAACGTGTACGTCTAATCATCTGCTGCATCGCAGGCAGCACATTGAATCACAGCACCTCGATGTTTGTCACAGAATGACTTTCGACAGGTGAAGCATCTGAAATCAAAGGCATTCACTTCGGTGGAGCATTGTGGATCTGCGCAAACCCCCTCACTACTCGCCACATCATGTGTGGACTCAATCTCTTCGATTGCGATGGGTGTGGGTGGGGCCGACTTCACTTCCTTTTCCGATGAAAAACCAAGGAATTTGGCGACATGCGGACTCGAGAAGAATTTCTCTGCATTGCCCCCTCCACTCATTTCTGCAAATCTCTGAATCCCTTCTTCCCGACTCTTGATTTCTCCACCATGAGCCTGCATCCAACCGATGAGTCTGTGGTATCCCTTCACTTCATCAGGTGTTAATTTTCGATTCGGATTCTTCGGTCGGTATCGTCGTCTCCGCCCTTTATTTCTCCGATCTTGAAGAGGATAATTACCCCCAGAACTCTTCTTTTCTTGGGCGGCCCTCTCGGAATCGGTTTGCGTCAGGGTCATCACATCATCATCGACATTCATCTCGATTTCATTGAGGAAAGACATTCCTAGGAGTATTTCGCCACCCATTCCGGACATCCCGTCGCTCGAGTTGCCCATCACGTTTCGAACTACGATTTCTCCGACCCTGACTTCTTCGAGGTGGACCTCGTATCCCTTGGTTTTCCCATTGGCAGTATTGAGCCATCGCATATCCCCAGGTATCCCACCAATGTACTCCATCTGTTTCGTATCCATTGAGACATAGGTGGCCCCTGTATCC
>JAKUOE010000052.1 GCA_022449845.1 Candidatus Thalassarchaeum sp. | reverse complement strand
AGGTCGGATCGACCTCAAGTGTGGTTCCAATGATGACGGGCCTTGTGCCCAATTCGGTATCGATTACACCCGCTTTACCCTCAGGTCTGACGCTCAACACATTGACAGGTGAGATTTCGGGAACACCTCAAGAATCTGATGTCACGGGAGGGACATATACCATCTCAACCACTTCAAGCAATGACCCATGGTCTGGAACCATCATCATTCAGATTCTGTCTGAATCTCCATTGTTCAACGGATACGAACAGTTGCCATACCAGCAAAATACAGATGGAAAAAACAACCAATTGGCATTTGATGCAACGGGCAACATGTACTATGCCAGCCGATACTCAAGTGGTGTATCTGCTCAATCCAATACACAATTCAAGACTGGTTCAAGCACCTATTTGGTGAACCAATATGCTGTTGACTCCAACGATGTTTTCGTTGCCAAGCGTGGCGTGGATGGGACTTGGGATTGGGTGGTTTCAGCACAACTTTGCAACGGTGAAGTCCGAGAAATGGTGAGTGATTCTCAGGGCAATACACATGTATTGGTCAATTTCGACGGTCTTGCCCAGAGTTCAAACTGCGATGTTGAAATCAAGGCCATGAATGTCGATGAATCCTTCAGTACAGTGAATATTTATGATTCCATGCTGATGAAATTGGATCCAAATGGTAATTTGCTCTGGGTTAGCCATTCATCGGGAATCCGGAATTCAGGGAGCCCTGTGGTGATTTCCACCGACATGGTTGTCGATTCCAACGGGAATGTCACGATTTCTGGTAGAGCAAATATTGCATCATCTGGAAACAACATCACCTTCGCCGGAATGAATCTAGATTTTGGTACAAACTGTCTCAACTATTATCGCGCATTTGTTGTTCGGTTGGATGCCAATGGGAATGGTGCTTGGGCCCAGGCTGCGCACTCTTTCGGTAATTGTGCCCATGAATCTAGCAACGTCAAGGTGGTATCACACCCTGATGGTTCAGCCACAATCACGGGTACGACAAATTACGGATTAGATTTCGATGGCCATCAAATCTCGCACAATTCCAACAATTATCGGTATCTTGCCCATGTGGATGCTTCAGGAAATTGGCAATGGGCCAAGAATATCACTCAATCCTCCAATTCGATGAGTACAAACACCGACAATGCAATCTTGGAAACCTTGAGTGATGGAAGCATGATGTTTGCGACAGCCCAGTTTAACGGCTACTGTAGCAGTGGTTGCACACTGAACTTGGATGGTACCAGTCTAGACATCGAGAATCAGTATTACGTCGCAGCAATGCGATTGGGTACGGATGGTACTCAACATTGGACTCAAATGTTGGGCGCTTGGGGTTCAGCATCATCAGGCGGTAGCATGTATTCTACAGTGGATGGCGATGGAATAGTCAACATCCTCATGGATACCGAATCTGGAAGTCCGTCCTATTGGAGAATGTTTGGCCTTTCAGAAGATGGTGATTTGGCATACTACACTGGATCAAACGGTGGTTATAGTAGTGGAAAAGTCTCAGACATGGGGACTGATTACTTTGGGCAACCGTTTTTCGTTGCAGATCTGAGGAGCACATATTGGGGCAAGAACACGCTATTGAATACGTACAGTAGCAGTGGACAAAGCACCTCTGGTTCGATGCAGTTGTATCGAATGTTCGGTTCTCTAGACCACGCTGCGAATCATACCCTAATTGGAAACAATTCGAATGTCAACTTGCCCGCCATGGGTGCGGCTTGCAATGGTCACGGTACAAGTTCGTGCCAAAGTTACACGAGTTGGACCTTGTACCCAAGCCCACCTTCTGGATTGACCTTTGATTCAAACCAGGGCCGTCTTTACGGTACGCCCAATCAAATGACTGCGAATGCAACTTACATGCTGAACGCAACCATCACTTCACCGGTGACTCGAACCATTTCGGTCGACATCACCTTTGGAATTGCACCTGAGGCCCCGACCGTCAGTTGGGATGACAACATGACGCAGGCGGTGACACGTGGGAACGCGATTGTCACAGTGACACCGACGATTACCACGCCACAGTATGTGACATCCTTTGTCTCTGAACCCGTGCTCCCAGCAGGTGTGCTGCTGCACCCTGTGACGGGTGTTCTTTCAGGAACCCCAACAGGCAACATGTCTACCACGGTCTTCACTCTGAAGGCTTGCAACAGTTGGGGGCTTTGTAACGAAGGTTCAGAATTCACCCTCACCGTATTGGAACCAATCCCTGTGATTTCGTATGAGGATACAGAGTTTGAATTCCCCAAGGAGACTCCAATCAACCCGTTGGTGCCGACCAATTTGGGTGGTGCAATTGAAACTTGGGAAGTATCACCAGATCTTCCCTATGGATTAACACTCGACGAAGATGGTGTAATTTCAGGAATTCCTGCCGGCAACACACCCGCTGCAAACTACACGATTTGGGCGAACAACTCCGGTGGTAGCGCCAATGTCACGATTTCCATTACCATCAATGGGACAGGCATGTATGTGTTCTATCCTTACAGTGAACAACGCTTGGCAATCGACCATCCAATCCTGACCATCTACCCGTCCTCACTTGGAGCGGTACCAATCACCTGGTCGATTACACCTGCATTGCCGGCCGGACTCGATTTCGGTGCTGATAACGGAACCATTTGGGGTACACCGACAACGCTCACTGAGTTGACCACTTACACGGTGTTTGCACAAGGGTTCGAAGAAGATGCGAACGCTTCAACCACACTCACCATCGTCATCTTACCCGATATGGATGGTGATGGTGATCCGGACGAGTCTGATCCCGATACCGATGGTGATGGTTGGTATGATGACTACGAAGAGGATTGTGAAACCAATGCTAGCAATCCTTCGAGCCGCCCATTCGATTCCGACGGAGACGGAATTTGTGATGCCATGGACGACGATGATGGGTCGATGATATTGATGGTCTATCCATCTGCGGTTCTCCAATTGTCACTCAACGTCAGTATGGCCGACTTCACTCCATATGCAGCGGGTGGAGACATCGACACCTGGGAAATTAGTCCAGCACTACCATTGGGTCTGAACTTCGATGGTGTTAGCCCCGCACGTTCGACATCGGATACCGGTGTGATTTCGGGTACACCAACTGAACTCTTGGACCCAACATTGTATACGGTTTGGGCGAACAACTCGGAACACAGTGCATCTTACACAATCATGGTCTCAGTCCTTACAGACAACGACCTCGACGGTTTGCCCGACATCATTGATGACGATGACGACAACGACGGCTGGTCTGACGAGATGGAAGGCTTCTGTTCGAATGATGCCATGAATGGCACGAGTTCACCAGTAGACACAGATGGCGATGGAATCTGCAATGCTATCGACGAGGACGATGACGACGATGGTTACTCCGACGAAGAAGAAGCCACTTGCATATCCGACCCATTGGATGCGAACGACGTCCCATCAGATCTTGATGGAAATGGGATTTGCGATGCGCTAGAGTCTGATACAGACGGGGATGGTTGGGCAGATGGACTAGAAAACGCCTGCGGAACAGACGCAATGGATTCAGAGAGTATCCCTGTAGATTCTGATACAGACCAAGCTTGTGACGTCTTAGACGATGATGATGACAACGATGGTTCCCCTGATGTCGAAGATGCCTTCCCACTCGATTCTGGTGCACACGCAGATACCGATGGAGATGGAAATCCCGACAATATCCTGTATTCGCCATACTTTGGAATTCTAATTGAAGACATGGATGACGATGGTGATGGTTGGAACGATACGGATGAGATTGATTGTGGTACTGAACCGCTGAATGCCACCAGTATCCCTGAAGATCTAGATGAGAATGGAATCTGCGATGTCAATGATGAAGAGCCAGAGATTGAAAGTGAGCCAGAGCCAGAGCCAGAGCCAGAAGAAGATTCGGATTCAGGGTTGAGTCAATATCTCAGTTGGACAGCCTGCTGCATCTTGCTATTGCTCCTCCTTCTCCTATTGTTGGTGCTCTTTAGAGGCAATGAAAAATCGGTTCTAACCCTTATCCGTCGATACCGAGATGCTGAACCAGAGTATACCACCTCCAAGCCAGTATTCGTGTTTGGAGTTGGTACCCGTGAGGATCCATTCATGCTTGACCCAGTTGAGAAATTGGCACGTGGTTCCTCCGTGGAAAGCAAGGAAATGATCACAATCGACAATCTGGATGCAGGTAGCATCATCCGGTTTACTGATCTCAATGACCGCGAGAATGATGGCCGGTTCAGAATGGAACCGATTGAGGTTATAGACGATGATGGGGGTGGAAATGGATCCATCCGTTTCCGCCTTGAATTCAACGACAATCTAGGCCTAGAATCGAGTGGTATTGCTGATTATGAAGCACTCATCAAGGCAGGAACATCCTCGGTATACTTCCTTTGGAATGTCCAAACCCAGGAATCTGCCAGTGACCGCAAGGCCCGTGAAAAAGCAGAGGCTGAAGTTCGAAAGGCCGAGGAAAAGCGAATTCGCGAAGAGGCCAAGGCAGAGGCACTTGAACAGGCCGCCGCCGAGGCTGAAAAGGAGAAGAAGTTGCGTAAAGAGGTCGAAGAAAAGGTGCGTGCTGAAGCCGAATCCAAAGCCAAGATTGAGGCGGAAGCCAAAGCCAAGGTTGAGGCCGAAATGAAGGCGAAGAAGGCCGTCGCTAAAGAGAGGGAAGCAGCTGAAAAACAAGCCAACAAAGAAGCCACTGCATTGGCGCAAAGAGATGCAGAAAAGCGCCTTGCTGAGATGGAAGAAAAGATGGCTGCCAAGATGGCCGAAATGGAGGAGAAGATGGCGGGTCTTTCCAAGAAAGAAGCCGAACTCGCTCGTGTTGCAGCCAAGGCTGAGTTCATCGATTTCAAGACCCTAGGTGTCGCCAAAGCATCTGACAAAGATGACTTGAAGAAAATCAAAGGTATTGGTCCATTCATTGAACAGAAACTCAATGCCTTGGGGATTTACACATTCCTTCAGATTTCCAAGATGACGCCAGAAATCGAAGAACAGGTCAACGTGGCCATTGAGTACTTCAGAGGCAGGGTACATCGCGATAAATGGGCTCAACAGGCCAAAGATTTGCACGAAAATTAGGAGTGATTTAGATGATCGATACGGTTAGAGAGTCAATCGAAAAAGGAATGGAAACACTAGATGGATTGGACTGGTACTTCCAAGTTCTAATCTGTATTGCTGCTAGCGCATTTGCCATTTACACATTGAAACGTTTCATCCTGCGAAGGGTGGCTGAACTGGTCAATGACACAGAGGTGGGATGGGACAATGATCTCTACATTGCACTTGAATCAAAAGTGCTATTCTTCTTCTTCATCATCTGTATCAACCTCTCTCTGTTGTGGCTGAATCCTGAACTATTGGCTAGTGTGTTCCACATCATGAATTCACTGTATATCCTCCTCCTCACCATGATGTTGACTACCACCGTGAAGATTGCAACACCTCCACTAATGGCATTCTTGAATAGCAACAAGAAGGGCGGAGTTTCAGTCACTGGTGGGAACCATTTCATCAGCATCATTGTTCGAATTGTAATTTGGCTGATTGGTATTAACGCCATTCTTGGAGAGTTGGAAGTTGAAATCACTGGAATATTGGCATCCTTCGCGTTATTCTCTTTGATTATCGGTCTCTCACTACAGCACACGATTGGAAACATCCTCAACTCATTCATGTTGGCAATGGACAGTCCATTCGATGTTGGTGATCGGATTGAGGTTGAGGGGATTGAAGGTCGCGTGGTTTCTACTGGCATCTTGTCGACCAAGTTGCTCACCCACTCTGAGGAACTGGTCATCATTCCCAACAACACATTGGTTTCTTCTAAGATTCGAAATATGGCTCGAGGCGGCGGAGATGGTCAACCACGTCGAATCAATCTCCTCATCGAAGTCAGCGCTGCCTATGGTGAGGAGCCACCTCATGTGAAGCAAGTCCTCCTTGATATTGCCAAAGAGTGCCCTTACACATTTGACGAACCAGCTCCAAGAGTTCTCTTCGTAGAATTGGGTGAGTACTCAATTGATTTCAGAATTTACGCATGGATTGACAATTATTCAGATCAGTGGCCTGTCAGAGATTGGATTCTGCAGCGTGTATTTGAGCGGTTTGACGACGAAGGAATCGACATCCCATTCCCGACATCTATCGAATTGCCTGAAATGCCCAAGAGTGGTACTGAAGCGGCCAAGAAACGCAAGAAGGCGCGTCAGAAGGCAGCACGAGTCAAGATGTCAAAGGATGAAAAGTTCTACCGTGAAGAGAGGGATTCACTGAAAACTCTCGTCGAAGATTTGGAAGAACAACTCAAGGACGCCACTCTAGGTTCGAGGCAAAAGGAAAATATCCGAAAGGAGATTGCATCATTGACATCAACCCTTGATCGATTTGATGCTGAGGACTGATTACAACAGGCTTCCAATAATCGCACTGCCGGCAATCCATGCGCCTGCAGTGGAACCCAAATTGGCGAACGCGGTCACAAGTAAGACACGACCGACTTTGTTCTTCCAGAACAGTGAGAGTTGGTCGAGTTTCAGGAAGGCCTGCAGATCTTTGGTCGATGGAGCGGCTACATTCAGTTGGACCAGGCCAGCAAACCAGCCTGCGGCCAACATCGGATTCAGGGACGTTATCGGGCTGGCGATGGCTGCGGTCAGAATCGACAGTGGGGGTCCTCTAGCGATTGCCGCACCCAATGCGGCCAGAACGGCATTGAGCGCCAGCCAAGTGATGGCGGCTTCCTTCAGTGCCGCCACATCTCCCTGTGAGGCCATCCAAGCGAATAGGCCGAGCATCAGTACGGGAATACCCCACTTGACGCCCTTCCATGCCGGGTGAGGGGGTTCGATGTGATTCAATTCGCGCAGACGTTCTTTGTCGACCTCCATGTTGCGATTCAGGTGCGCTGCGACGCCTTCTAAGTGGCCGGCGCCGATGACTGCGAGAACCTTCCCTTCGGGGCGCAGTCGCTGGATACTGCCGGCTAGATACTCATCTCGTTCATCGATGAGGACCTCTCCAGCCGCGGGCGCGACATCGCGCAATTCACCCATCAACTCAGTAATCAGATCCGTATTTTCCAGAAGTTCGTCGACCTGAATTTCCTCTCCTTCCTCTTCTTGGAACAGGATGGCCGACATGACTCTCCATTTCTCTCGGAATCGCATTCGTCGCCAAGCTCTGCGCAGCGTTGTCTGGATGTCTCGGTCGACCAAGGCCACTTCCTTCTGCGCTTGTCCTGCTGCTTGCATGGCGGCCAACAGGTCGGTTCCGGGCTTCTCACCCTCGGCCATGCCCATGCGCCGCTGCTCGACAGCGAGCATGGATTGGAACAGAACCAGAGGGGCCTTACCTTCGCGGAGAACCTTGCCCAGCGTTTCATTGTCGAATCGTTCTGGACGAGTCAAGGCATCTAGTCGGCTTTTGCACAATTCGATGGCCACAATGTCCGGCTCGTACTCCTCGACTTCTCGACGGGCAGCATCGGCACTGGTTTTGGAGATGTGCGCAGTTCCAAGCAAACGCAGGTTGTCATCGATGTCGATTACCGTCATGCATCCCACTCCGGGCGCAGTGTCGCCATCGTCGTGAGAAGATCGATGTGAGCTTCAACATCGTGGACCCGCAGAATGTCGACACCTTCGAGCATGGCGTGTGCGGCAACACCCAGTGTACCCGCCAACCTGTCTTCACTGTGTTCACGTCCCAATAATTGGTTGAACATCGACTTTCGACTAACACCCCAAAGGATGCTATAGTCCGAATCACTGCGAGAATGGAGCAATTCCAGATTATGCTTCAGATTCTTGCCGAATCCAATGCCGGGGTCTAGACAGATTCGGCTTGAATCATGGGCCTTACCGACCAATCGATCGGCGGTTGAGGTCAGCGATTCATACACCTCGGCCACGACATCATCGTAGGTGGGATCCACTTGCATGTCTCCAGGTTCGCCTTGCATGTGCATGATGCAAACCGCACAGCCCTGTTCCAGCACCAGCGCCTCCCTCTCAGCGTCCCGCAAACCCCTGACATCGTTCACCATAGTTGCCCCGGCGTCTAGAGCAGCCCTTGCGACATCAGCACGGCGTGTATCAATCGAGATGAGCCCATCCGGTTTTGCCTCTCTCAGTAAACGGATGACATGGACCACACGGGCGATTTCTTCGTCTGCATCGACCGGTGCTGCGCCGGGTCGCGTCGATTCGCCCCCTACATCGATCCAATCAGCTCCGGAATCCCACATGCGCAATCCGCGTTCAATCGCGGTTTCCGAATCCACTCTGGAGGCCGCGTGGAAGGAATCTGGAGTGACATTGAGAATCCCCATGATTCGACACCGCCCATCAGGGCGGCGTCTGAGAAAGGGTCCCAAGTCGTCCATGTAAGTCCCCGGTGGGACGGTATGGTTTATGATGTGTGGAGAGGGCGTTGGCGTCTCGTGGTCGGCGACGTCGAATCTGAAAGCATGGCACTTGTGCCATTGGATGAGGGTGAAGAGTTGGCGGACGAGCCAATGGTGGATCATGAATCCAATCTCATGGATAGTCTAGAATTGGCGACGACCATTCTCCACCGCCTTCGACCCGCAAACTCTCACGAACTCGGTCAGATGGTCTTTCGAAATGCCGTTGCTTCTGGTGTCCTGTTGATGGCGCTGATTTTGTTTTGGTGGCTCACTGTAACGGTTTTCGCATCGGAACTGGGTTCCGAATCTGCAATCGATTCGTTGATTTTCAGTTTGAATTTCAAGTGGGTTGCTGCCCTTGTTCCTACCTTGGTATTCACGGCCACTGCGCTGATGAAGTTGTCGAGGGAACGTAGCCAACCTTGGCCCGGTCTATTTGCGGGCTCCATGCTCATCCTCGCCCTATTCCTGTCAATCGAGCCGCTTGGCCATCTGACATTTGGTGGTGCACCTGTGGTTCTCATGCTCCATTCAGCCCGACTGTTTGTTCTGGCTGTCATGGTGCATTATTGTGCATCCATGTTCCTCGATGCTCTCTTGCTCCGCTGGGTCCACGACCTCTCAAACGAGTTCGATATCTTCGAATTTGAGGATGCTTCCGGCGAGGGACAGGCTGACGAAGCAGCCCTCTCAGCCTAATAATTCTGTGAATTATGCTACGGCAACGGCATCGGTGCCAGCAACGGCTGTGCCACGGTATGTGATGTAGATGTCAACCGTACACGAACTACTGCCACCACAAATGTTGCTCCCACTCTCCGAGAGCATCAGGAATTCCCCTGTCTCCCAAAGTGCGTCATCGTTACCGTCCTGTGCGATAGAGCACTCCTGGTCGCCTGCAGTACTGCAGTCGTAGGTGCTATCGCCACCGCTTAGCTTCATCCCCACGAACGCCCAGTTTAGGTC
>JAKUOE010000051.1 GCA_022449845.1 Candidatus Thalassarchaeum sp. | reverse complement strand
TCGGCAATTCGAAGCAGTTGGTTGTACTTCGCTGTACGATCACTGCGAGCCGGTGCACCTGTCTTGATTTGGCCAGCGCGTGTTCCAACTGCGATATCTGAAATGGTGTCGTCGCTGGTTTCACCTGAACGGTGAGAGATGACTGTGCCCATGCCATGTTCTCTGGCCATTTCGATGCACTCAAGTGTCTCTGTCACCGTCCCAATTTGATTGGGTTTGATGAGAATCGCATTTGCAGCGCCCATCTCAATGCCTTGTGCGAATCGATCCATGTTGGTTACGAAGAGGTCGTCACCGACGACCTGTACCCTGTGACCATCGTTCTTGGTGAAGCGTGCCCAACTGCTCCAGTCGTCATCTCCGAAGGCGTCCTCGATGGATACGATGGGATATTCATCCAACCATCCTGAGTACAGATCACCCAGGGCAGAACCGTCGATAATGCGTCCATCGATGTGGTATCCATCTGCGTGATGGAATTCTTGGGCGGCGACATCCAATGCAATGGACATTTGATCGCCTGGGGAATAGCCCGCTCGTTCGATGGCTTGGACCAACAACGCAAGACCCTCCTCATTCTTGGGAAGATTCGGGGCAAAGCCGCCTTCATCTCCAACGCCCCCCAGCAATCCTTTCTCTTTCAGAACGGACTTGAGTGCGTGATAAGTTTCAACGCCGGCGCGAAGGGCCTCGGGGAAATAATCGAATCCATGAGGGATGACCATGAATTCTTGGACGTCGACGTTCGATGCTGCATGTGCACCTCCGTTGAGGATGTTCATCATCGGTACAGGCAAACTCCCACCTGAAATGCCTCCCAGATAACGCCACAATGGTAATTGGTGTACATTTGAGGCTGCGTGCAGACAAGCTAGACTTGTGCCAAGCGTTGCATTCGCACCGAGGTTTGCTTTGTTACTCGTGTCATCCATCTCAATCATGGTTTCATCGATGACACGTTGATCATCTACAGGAAGGCCGACCAAACCATCTTGGATACGTTCAACGACATTCGTGACGGCCCCCTCAACGCCTTTGCCCATCCATAGGCGCATGTCTCCATCACGGAGTTCCACAGCCTCGTGGCTGCCCGTACTGGCTCCACTCGGTACGGCGGCACGTCCACGTAGAGCGCCATCAACATAGCAATCAACCTCAACGGTTGGATTGCCCCGACTGTCGAGAATCATTCGGGCTTCAAGACCTGTGATGTAGGATGACATTGGGTCCCTCTGATTGGACCGGAGGGTCGACACACCGTCAATGTGACGCTGTTCATTCATTGAGCCATTTCAGCCAACGAGATACACTCGATTGGACATCAGGTACCTCTCGTTCGGAGCGGCACTTCACTTCCCAGCCTAACTGCTCTTCACTGGGTGAGATACTGAATAATTCAGCCCGCATCACCAGGCCATCTTCATTCTGTCCATTGTGTCTAAAATCATCCACAAAACAATGTATCAGATGTCGGGGGTAATGGGCAATGTGTCCTTTCCTAGGTACACATAGAACAACGCTATTGTTGAGGAAAACAAGTGAAGATCCCGAATTGGAATTGACTTCGTGACCTTTAATCTTGCAACCATCGATTGCAGCCGCAACTTCAACGTTATACCACTCGTGAAATTTATGTTCAAGAGAAAGCGTTGAGACTGAATCAAGGAACGCTTGGAGATGTTCGTTCGAGTATTTCGACTCGGTCGTCACGGGTACATCGAAACGCCGACTACCTATGAAGGGCTCGATTTTGGGCGCTTCTATTTTCTTTCCTTAAATCGGCATTAAAACTTCCGTTTTCTGGTAAATTAAACTATTATTTGTTCGTATTTCGGCCATAGTAGGGTTCATAACAAGGAATTGGGACGGGGCGTTTATGGCGAGCGTTGATGAGACCGATCGAGCAATTTTGACAGCACTTCGAGAGAACAGTCGACAGCCTTATGTCGACCTAGCTAAGACGGTTGGCGTCTCTGAAAGAACCATTCGAACTCGCGTTCGTAGACTTGAGGAAGAGGGGATTATTCGAGGATATACCATTCGAGAAACGGGTATTGGATTGACGGCGTTGGTTCGCATGAAAGTGGGAGCTGGTGTTGAAATCGGTTCGCTCGCTGGAGAGTTCGCAAATTGGGCTGGTGTGGAATCTGTGTACGAGATTAGTGGCGAGGCAGATCTTGTCGCCGTTGTGCATGTCGATGACACGGTAAGTCTGCGCGAATTGCTAGACAGAATGTGGTTGGCTGCACCAGCAGAAATTGCCAGTACCACGACTGAACTCGTTCTCGAACAGTACTGATTATTTTCTCAGAAGATAGCGATAGTAGCGAAGGCTACCATTCTGGAACGATTCGTACACAGGAGTTCCGCGAACCCCTGCAAATGTCTCAAAACTGCGTCGAATGATTCGGCCAGTGCCCTTCTCGATTCGGGATTGTTTGTCATCACTAATTTGATCGAGGGCAGCGATGACCTCAGTGGTGATATCTGCATTCTTGACAATGGAGAATTCGGTGGTATCGAATATCTCACGAATTTCCTGCATTCTCTTCTCATCTCTAAAATCAGTCCACGCAAAATGTCCACCGGGCCGCAGTACACGGAATACCTCGTGAATAAAGGCAGACATGTCGCTGTAACAATGACTGGATTCAACATTGTATACAACATCGAATGAATCATTTTCAAATGGTAATTTCATGGCATTTCCTTCGATGAATCTTAGGTTTCTCTGACGGCCGTACATTCGGGAGCAAAGATTCACTGCAGCTGCTGAATAATCCAAACCCGTGAGTGAGTCTGGGTTGTAGGTACGGGCGATCCAATGGGCACCGCCTCCGCGGCCTGAGCCGACTTCGAGGACTTGCTTTCCTTCCAAATCCACATCTCGAATGTTCATGTGATAGAGTTGTATGAAGGGTCGATCGGGTTCATCTTCAGGTTCTAGAGTGGGTTGATCGCTGTCGATGAATCCATAGTTCATGAATCCAAAATCGCCCCATGCTTTGGCTTTTGCAAGTCGCTGATACCACCAGCGCCACATTCGGTCTCCGACCTTGCCTGGAAAAATCATCAGCATGGTTGCGAAGATTCGTGCAGGTAAACCCAGACGCAAAATCACACCTTCCACTTCACTGAACATCCAATACTGTCCGTTCGAGCAATGTCTGGTGATTCGTCAGCGAGGAGGGCGTCGATGGCGTCTGAGAGTTCACTGGTGGTCGCTAGGCTTGGATCTCTAGGCGAGTCATCCAGTCGACCCCGATACGTGATGATGCCATTGCTATCCAGGAGGTAAAATTCAGGCGTGCGTTCAGCACCCCATGCATGAGCTACCTCTTGTGTAGCATCGTGAAGATAGGCGTAGGACATCGTTTCGCCACGCTTGAGCATGTGTTCCCAATTGTCCGTTGGATAGTTGTCGGGGTCATTGGAATTGATGCCCGCGAATCCCATGCCTTCCTCGCGCGCGCGCGAAGCGATGCACTCGATTCGCGATTCATTGCCGATGACATACGGACAATGGTTGCAAGTGAACACGATGACGCAGCCAATGTCAGTGATGATGTTTGACAAACTGCATTGGTCTGGTCCATCGGAATTGGCGTTCGGCAACTCAAACGGCGGTGCGGCATCTCCAGGTTCTAGGCCTCGGCTCATGGGCGATGAGGATGGGGTTAATCGCTTGAACTTCACGTTCAGAGCGTGCCGAATCCGAATTCAATGTCTTCTTTGTTCAAGTCAGAGTCTTCCTGGGTCTGACATTTGTCGTATTGGGCTTGAACTTCATCGGGTTCAATGATCATCGGTGAACAGTAGAATACACGGAAATTATTCACTTTGTGCTTCGTAAAGCAATTTTCCAATTCTTCATTCATCCGCTTGCGCTCTCCAGAGGTGATGTCCTCCGGAATGAGTCCTAAACTCCTGAAATCCTGATTGACAACGCCACCATGTTCCTTGATGTATTCATCGATTGCGTCCACCCAATCCATCGCTGTCCCTCGAGGTTTCTCGACAATTTGTTCGGCCTGTTCGGGTAGAGGGGGCATGTCGAGTTCTTCGGTTGGAATCATCTCAAGTTGTTCAGTCACGGTGCCCTGTGTTGAAGAAAGAATTGCGGTCTTTTTGAGATGAGATTGACCATCAATTGCATCTTGGATTCGTCGCCTTGCAACTCTGTGATCGGGTTCAACGTCGAGTACATTTCTCCATGCAGTAACCGCATCGTCCCAATTCTCATTGTTGTGATGAATCGCGGCAATTCGCAATAGGGCATTCATGTTGTGACGATCGCACGTGGCGGCCGTTTCAAAGTCTGATAGTGCCCCTTCTAATTGCCCGAAGGACTCGTACAGAAGGCCGCGCTGATACCACCCTTCTGCTGAGGAACCATCCAGTTTAATCGCTTCATTGAGAGGCTGTTCTGCTTCTGTAAGTCGCTCTTGTGCAACGAGTGCAGCTCCCAGTTGTATCAATGCGTGAGGGTTCTTTCCTCGTCGAGAGAGTACATCGCGGAAGTTGGATTCCGCTTCGACCCATTCACCCAATGACATCATGATTTCGCCTCGTCGGAGGCGCGCAAGATCAAGTTCGGGATGGGCCTCAAGTAGGAATTGTACATCGTCAAGGGCTCCATGGTAATCTTGGTCAACCATGAGGGTTGTACATCGGTTGAGTCGGGCACGGACATGGTTTGGGTCTTCAGCCAAAACACTGTCAAAGAGTCTCTTGGCCTCAATCATGTCACCTCGCCTCGCAGCAACGACACCTTTGACATAATCGATGACAGGGGAGTCTCGTTCGAGAACATGGGCTTCTGCAATCAAACGTGAGGCGGCCTCAACATCGTTCCCATCCAGAGCGAGAAGTGCTTCCTCAGCGGCAATCAGTGGTTCATCGGGGAGTAACCTGCGGGCTCGAGCCAGCGAAATTTGGGCCTCGGAATAATCCTGTGACATTCTCTGAATTCGTGCCTTTCCAAGCCACCCAACGCCACTCTCACGGTCGGCTTCCAATGCCGATTCAAACGCGAGGTCGGCTTCAGAGAGTAGTTCCCTGTCCCGTTCACCGGTTCCATCGCGATAGCGATCGGCCTCGGCTAGAATCAATCGGCCCTTCTGGAGATGGAGTGCGGGGCCCTCCCAGGCACCCGCGGGTGCCTCGGCAAGAATTTCAAAGGCAGTCTCAGGGTTTCCAGCCTGATGTTGTAGAAGTACGAGTTGAGCTCGGAGTTCAGCGTTTTCAGGGTCCTTCTCAAGGGCCTCTGTCAAAGATGTGTGAGCCTCTTCTGAACGATCCAATTGTTCGAGAAGTTCTGCCTTGAGTAAATCTTGGGGTTCGCCTAGAGCAACAGCGTGAACTGCGGCTTTCAACGCCTCCTCAAGTCGACCCGGTTCATTCTTCAGCAATTGAGCGCGAACTGCCCAAGCAGGCCCGGATTGGCGATTCAGAGCGATGGCTTCGTCTACAGCCGTGATGCCAAGACCACGTTCATTGCGGGTGAGGTGGAGTTCAGCCTTGCGAAGCCAATCATCATGATTCGGATCGGTGGCCAATGCTTCTTCAATCGAGGTCAAGGCTACGTCAGTATCACCGGCTCTTGCCGCCAAACTGGCCATCATCGACTTGTCCTCTGCGGTCTCAACCCCCAACGCTTCTAGGCGACGGAGGTCTTTCTCAGCACCAACATCGCCTGATTTGGTTAGCAAGCGAGCGTGTTCACGCAACAATGTTGGATCGTCTGGAGTGATGTCGAGTAATCCTTCCAAATGTTGTCGTAGACCCTCATCATCACCAGATTCGCGGCTGAGGCGGCAAAGACTGCGTAGGGTTGCAGGTTGGCCCGGTGCGGTTTCAGCGGCAACAGTATAGCACGCTAGGGCCCAGTCCCTGTCTCCAGCGAGGAAGCAAATTTCACCAAAGCGCCGGATTTCAATCTCAGTTAGTGTCAGGCCATCAGCCTTCAGTTCGAGTTGGTCAAGTGTTTGCAATACTCGAGTGACCAATGTGAGTAGTCCTGCATCGGCTGGTGTCGGATTCTCAAGATCGCCATCTCCTTCACGTGTAGCCAATAATCCCTTCACTGCGGATAGGGATGTTGTGGCTGCAGCACGGGGGGCTTCATCAGAATCACCAGCACCCGCAAGAGTGGATTGGAGATGATCGATTGTCCGGTGTGCATCGATGATGCCAGCCAACCCTGGATGGGCTCTCTGTAGGGCTAAGGCGCTTTCAGAAAGTTCCTCAGTTCGAGCATTAAGACTGACAAGAACGTGGGTCGTTTCTGCATGTGCAGTTTCCAAATCCTCACGCAATCTTCGAAGCCCAACTTCTGCTTGTACGAGCCACCAAATCACCGCGCTAGTACCAGCGGCGAAGAACAGCGTTAATCCAATTGTTACAGGGTCCATTGGCCGGAGCGGACTTCCACACCTTTTGAGTGGTTCGCACCCCTTAAGGGGTGATATGCTGTTTTTGTGAGGCGATTTCAAACGCCGTTCGGGCCGGATGTTGAAGAGCCGTGAGCCCCCTCGGTACTCTGAGGCGAGTCCGGTGGTCGGGGGCGAAGGTCAATTCAAATCACGTATCGCAGCCTTGCGGGAGCGTGGTTTCGATGTTGAGATTCCGACTGGTGATATGGCCAGTGAGCAAATGTTGCGACTTGAAGAGCAAGCCGACAGGGCCGCGAAGGTTCGGGCAAGGGTTCTGGACCTGCCCGAGCATCGACATGAAGATCGACAACGATTCTTGGGTCAACTTGCAGATCCCATGGAAGCGGCCGCTGTTGAAATTGAGCTCAGCGGCCTGTTGAGGCGACACCGGCCTTGGGTTGTCATTGCAGAACGTTCGAGAGGCAAATGGTCGGATGAGGGGCGTTCGATAGAATTGACTCAAATTCTTGAGCGGTTGGATGCAATCGATGATGCAATTGTTCTGGGTTCACCTCGAATTCTTTCAATGATTGAGGAAGTCACTCCAATGAGAGATATCGAACCTGTTGTCGCCGAAATTGAGCGGCGGCAAGAGCGGCGATTTGGGGCATTGCAAGGGATGATTGAGATGCTCGGTGAGCGAGGTTGGGATGTCAGTGGAATGCAAACTGGATTGATGCATGAGCAGTTTGCCGAGGCGGAGCGAATTCATGCACTGGATGGGCAACTAACACAATGTCAGAGACAGATTGAGAATGAAATTCGTCCATTCGGACACAACGTCGCTGAACGGCTCTGGGGTGCTGTTTCTATGGCACAGAAAGAAGCCAGTGCGGAAGCTGTGAATCAGGTGAGGGTCGAAGTCGAGGATACGGCATCAGATCTCGCCAGTCGGCTTGCACAAGTGGAGGGGCGAATTGCAATCTGGCAATCCGAAGGATTTGAGGTGCCCACAAAACTACCTCTCCTCGACAGTGAAATGATTGCGTGGGAAGCAAAACTTCCAAAGATTGGGGAACAAATCGAAGCAACTCATGGAATTTGGGCGCAGATGGAGTCGCACCTTGCACAATGGCCTGAATATCGTAAATTGGCCGAACGGACTCGGGGACATCTCAATGCAATTCAGGCACTCGACGTTCTGCTACAGGGACTCACCGCAAAAACGGAAGGGGCGCGCACATCTTGCACCTCTCGACTTGAAGCGTGGTCAGTACATGGAATCGACATCTCTCCATGGTCGAGTTTGATCGATAATGAGCCGCGGGCGGTTCTTGAGGAACTCGATGCGCACCAACCTTTCATCGATATCCTCATCCCTCTAATCGAAGGATTACAGGGGTTGGATACGTCAGTCAATGGTGGCCCTGAAGTCGAGGATTGGTTGGAGCAATTGCGCGCAGTATCGGCAGGGATGGATGTTGTCGAAGTCGCTCAAGACTGGTTTGAATTGGCCAGCAATCGAAGACAAAGACATCGTGATTATCTCGATCGTGCACGAAAGGATTTGGCCACACTGTGGCCCGACAATCTAGATGCGAATGAGTTGGATTTGGCTGCCTATGAAGTGGCTGTTTCCAACCTTGAAAGTGGTCATGATTTGCCGGCGTCAATGAGTGCAGTCAAGAAACCTAACGAAATGGATGAGCGGTTGGTACATGTGATACAGGGACTGCAGAATGAACTCGATGATTGGCGGCATCTGGGATGGTCGGTGGAGGGATTGCAGGAATTGCTGATACAGGATCCCGTTCGACTTGGGTTGGACCTTCCTGATATTCGACTCGCAATGGAGGGGCACGATGCTAGAGTGGCACGTCTGGAACCGTTGCCCTGGGCATTGGATATCGGATTGGCTGAACGAGTACTGTCTGATTTATTGAGGCCAGAGAAGTTGTCTGGGCTCGATGATGAATATCAGGATTTAATGCTCGCATTGGCGAATGCGGAAGGAGAAGGTGACCCTGATTTTGAATTCAAACCGTTTAGACCACAGATGCCAATCGCCCGGATTGCGGCGCGGCGTGCTGTCCTCGTTCCCGTCGTGGAAGAAGTCGTCGAGGATGATGAAGCCGAAGAGGAAGTGAACGAAGTAGAATCTGTTGTCGAAGACGTGATTGCAGAGCCAGTGGTTGATATCGAGGATGATGTTGAGTTCGTCGTGATTCAGGATGAAATCGGGGAAGGGCTTCGTGATTTGTTCGGCCTTGAGGGTGATTCTTCTCTCGATCAATTGCTGACTCCTCCTCTTGATGTTCGCGTGCAACGACTTGCCCGGATTGCTCTCTTGCTTGAACAAGGGGATTCTGGCCCTCATCGTGCTTTACAGGCGCGACTCCCGACGATTGCTAGGAAGTTGGAAGCATGGACTGTGGAACGGTTGTCAAGAAGACATGCTTCTAGTGGCGATGGCTTGTTGATAGATGCAAAGGCATTGGGTGAACGGTTGGCAGAAATTCCCGGGCCCGGGGCAGCGATTCCACTGGAGTTGGATCAAAGTCCACTTCCGGATGTTGATGACTTGCAGGGTTTAACCGCTGCAATCAAGCGCCTTGAGAAGGCGGTCATTCTACCCAGTGCGATGGTTCAGATACCAGAGCCAGTAGAATCCTAGTCGTCTCCAAGTTCGGAGAGAATGTTTTCTTTCTCTCCTTCTGAAAGTGAGTCATCCCTCGGTGCAGCTTGCATCGGAACCTCGGGGGCTGGGGTGACTACCTCGGTGGGTATCCCCATGTCGGATGTCATCGGAGGTGGAGGCATTGGACTTGCCGCTCCAGCCGGTGGCGGCATGGGAGCAGGGGGTGGTGCCGCTGGCGCTGGTGGTGGGTTCATCACGGGTGGAATTGCCGCGGGCGGAGGTGTGCTCGCAACGGGTGGTGGTGCTGGCGTCGGTGGTGCGGCCGCGGCTGGAGGTGCTGCTGGAGCAGGGGCGGGAGGGATTGCTGCAGCTTGTTGCGCTTGCATCTGGGCCTGTTGCGCTTGCATCTGTGCTTGTTGTGCTTCTATCTGCGCTTGTTGTGCCTGCAT
>JAKUOE010000050.1 GCA_022449845.1 Candidatus Thalassarchaeum sp. | reverse complement strand
TCAGGGAGGATGCCCTCACAGCAGAGATCCCAACAGCCCACGATGTGGAACTGGGGATCCTGGGTACAAAATTGCTGACGAACATTTGCAAAATGCGAGATTCTCAAACGAACCGGGAACTTTGAGCATGGCCAATGCTGGACCCAACAGTGGCGGTTCGCAATTCTTCATCAACACTGTTCACAATTCATTCCTAGATTGGTGGAATACACAAACGCCGTCTGCACATCCTGTCTTCGGTAGAGTGGTCGCCGGCATGGACGTCGTTACAACCATTGAGAATTCACCCACAGCACCGGGGGATCGGCCCCTAGAACCCATGCAAATCATCTCAGTAACACGCTGTTGATGTTTTCGCTGGTTATATTTAATAAGAGCCGATTGGACGGCTTTTCATGGCGAAGCATAGAGCCGGCGATCGGAGAATTATGAGTATCAGTATCCCAGAGAAACTGGCTGAACAGTTGGATCGACGGGTCGGCAAGGGTCGCAACGAAGGGCGGAGTGCAACCATCGCGAAGATGATTCAAGAATCTCTCGATGGGCAGAGTAAGGCGACTCCGTCAGAAATGGCCGAGCCGAGGTCTGCGCGACCGACCACTGGTGATGTTCGTGTAGAGAAGGATACCATGGGTTCACTTGAGGTGCCAGCGGATCGATACTATGGTTGTCAAACCGCTCGATCGCTCATCAACTTCGATATTGGTGAAGATACGATGCCCAGAGGTGTCATTCGTGGATTTGGAATTCTCAAACAGGCCGCAGCCAAGGCCAACAAACAACTCGGTACTCTAGATGAAGGGGTTGCTGATTTGATTGTCGCTGCATCTGAAGGGGTCATCGATGGATCATTAGACGGGCACTTTCCACTGAGAGTCTGGCAGACGGGGTCGGGAACTCAATCAAACATGAATGCGAATGAGGTCATCGCCAATCGAGCGATTGAGATGGCAGGGGGTGTCCTCGGATCAAAGGACCCAGTTCACCCAAATGATCACGTCAACAAAGCTCAGTCTTCCAACGATACGTTTCCAACTGCCATGCACATCGCGGGTGCTGAAGGAATGGTACACGAATTGAGACCCCAGGTGCAACATCTGCGAAATGCACTTGCGGAGAAGATGAGCGCATTCGAGGGAATCGTCAAGATAGGACGTACACATCTGATGGATGCAGTGCCCTTGACACTTGGACAGGAGTTCAGTGGATATGTTTCCATGCTCGATGCAGATCTTCGGCGCATTGACTTCGCACTTGAAGACCTATACGAAATCGCCCTTGGAGGAACCGCTGTTGGAACGGGGTTGAACACACATCCTGATTTTGCCGAAATCGTTGCAGGTCATATCGCCGACCGAACGGGGTTGCCATTCATTTCTGCGCACAACAAGTTCGCTCAACTCGCAGCTCACGATGCGGTGGTTGCAGCCAGTGGTGTGCTCAACACACTCGCTGCGAGTCTAATGAAAATCGCCAATGATATTCGTTGGCTGGGTTCTGGACCTCGCTGTGGTCTTGGTGAATTGGCCTTGCCAGCGAACGAACCTGGTGCAAGCATCATGCCGGGCAAGGTGAACCCTACACAAGCCGAAGCCATGACGATGGTTTGCTGTCAAGTCATGGGCAATCACACAGCCATCACCATCGGAGGTAGTCAAGGTAACTTTGAGCTCAACGTGTACAAGCCGATGATGATTCACAATCTGCTGCACAGCATCCGAATCCTCGCCGATACATGTAGAGCGTTCACCGACAAGTGCGTGATTGGGCTTGAAGCGAATGAAGATGTGATTCAATCACATTTGGAGAATTCATTGATGTTGGTAACGGCGCTGAACAATTACATTGGATATGACAACGCAGCAAAAATCGCAAAGAATGCGCATGAAAAAGGATTGACACTAAGAGAATCAGCGCTAGAACTGGGGCTTTTGACAAGCGAGCAGTTTGACGAATGGGTTCGACCAGGAGAAATGACAAGGCCCCAATCTTAGTGATGATGGCGTTTCAGAAAGGGTCTCCAAATCGGCTTCAGTAAGCGCTTGGCATACGCAAGCATGAAAAGTCGATTTGGAAGGATGGCCCCCTGTCCTCAAGAGAGGAAGTTGGGAGTGCTGGCTGGCGGGTTCGAATCGAGTAGATCTTTCCCCGCCAGCCAGCCTCCGCATCCGAAATCCTTCCCCGTCCGAAGACGGTTTCCAAATCCCGGCCGGGTCGACCGATGTTTGCACACCTGTCGTCCCTTAGACGCCCGAGCCAGTTACCTGACTCGCTTCCTGATGCGTCGTCCGCCGTCCGAAGACGGTTTTCTCTTCACCAGTTCCCGGTTCGGATTGCTCCGTTCCGGCGTCCCTGAGAGAGGCGCTTTCCTTGCGGTCCACACCTCACCTCCTGGTTTCTCTCCGTCTTGCGACTTTGATCCACCTAGGAGCAGGATTGTGACATTGCTGCCACCCCTGTCCCCCTTCGGTCCGGTTCCAGCATTGCTGCCTTTCCCTTTCCTGGGCCGGTCTTGACTGCAGTCTCCTCCGTCCCCGGTGGCCTGTTCCAGCATTGCTGCTTTCCCAAACTACCAGCACAGGATGTGCGTTGAGGGATTGGTACGGCCGGCTCTTCACTGTCCAGCTGTTATGAGTGTCTTCCTCCTCTGGGTCCCTGAGGTCACCTTGCGGCTTCCAGTGATTCCCTTTGGTGGAGTCTTCCCAAGGTGCCGAACTGATCGTTCCTTCCGAATTGGTCCCCGCTCTTGCGAGCAGACATCTCCTGTGATCCGACACTAGGTGTCGGTGCGTACTTCGAGCTCAGCTCTGATACACGTTCACAAAAGCATCCAGCACTCACCGAAGTGTGTGCCTTCATTCTCCTGCGGGCCTACCTACCTGACCTCACGGCCTGGGGCACGCCCCATCTCCTCCGATTTGCACCGGATTTGATGGCCCACCACCGTTCCCGAATCGGGTCCCTTGTGGGCTGGGGCCTGCCGGTGACGCTGAGCGCCCCGACACCACTCCTCGGGAGCGGCAAAGTTCACGTGCCACAAGGAGGGAAATAAACCTTTGCAAAAAAACGGCCATTTTCCATGTGAAAAGAGCCGACTGGACCCCTATTTCCACTGGAGGGTTTCGTCGAAAATGTATGATTTTAGGAGCGGAGTTTTCTCAATTTTTCAGCCATTTTCGAGCGGTGGTCATCGGATGTCGATTCGACCTCGGATGAGAGGCGTCTTGTCAATAGTTCTCCCTGCAACAAAAACACCGATCCATCGTCGAATCCAAGGGCTAGATATTGAGGTCCTCCAACCACTGCATTCGCCCTAGAATCCATCTCGATTCTAATCAGGGGATTTCCATCAGAAATGGTACGGACATCGGTGACTGAGGTGCGTTCGTCCCATGAAGTCACCCAAGCACTGCTACTTTCTTCGATGGTGGGGCCAAATACGACGTGTTCGATATTGTGGCCGAGTGGGGTTTCAATCTGCCACAACAGGTTCCCCTTTCGATCATAGGCTCTCGCAAGTCCTTCCGCGCCACCAAATCCAGAACCAACGACCCCTGATTCGATGGATACTGCGACGAGAAAACCCGGTTCTGTCGCAGAAATTGATTCGATGGGGCCGGGCTGATTGGTGTACGTGTCATCATCCATGACCATGCCATCATCAATGCCCGTTAGAGTTCCATCAGCATGTCCGATTACAGTATGTGATTGTCCAGTAAAACCACACGTTGCGGGCGAACTGGTTGGCAATTGTGTGTGACGCAATCCATCTGATTCAGCGCGAATCAACCCACACCTGGGTCGGCTCAATGGAAGGAACGCCACGCCATCATCGCGCATCTCAATAGACCAGGGTCGTTCATCGATGGAGTCTTGGCGAAGCAACTCACCTTCAGCGTTGAAGCGCCAAAAAGTCGATTCTAGGAAGTCGTTCATTTCTAGATCGAACACTGAGGATGTTGCGAGAATTGTCGAGCCGTCGGGGGTACATGCCACCAAATCACTGCTGCCCTCCAATTCAAACTTCCACTGAAGAACGCCAGACTCTAGATTGATGGCAACGATGTCGCGCCCGCAGACTGCAAATAGGGAATCTCCCCCCAATGCGAAATTTGAGACACGGTTGCTGGTCTGTACATGCCACAAGCGCTCGCCCTCCAAATCCCAGCAGTGAATCCCTCCATCCCAATCACCTGCAATGAGGCGATTATCATCGAGATGAAGTGTACTCACACCTGCATCGAGATTCCGCTCAAACCACGCCAATTCGTGGAGATTGCGAAGCGGGGGCCCCTCCATGTCCATTGAGGAGTCGAGGTTGCTTTTTGCACTTCTGCTTCAGGCACTCACACCATACAAGCGCTGAATCTTGGCAGCCAGATAATCGATGAAAGGTTGTGGAGTGGGTGGTTGCCCAGTGGCTTCTTCGATGAGTTCAGCTGGTGATAGTATACTTCCACGCGCGTGAACCTTGTCACGCATCCACTGAAGCAAGGGTTCGAATTCCCCGCGCCCCCACATATCCTCTAGAGTTTCGTCGTCTTCAAGATCTACGCGAGCTGCAGCCAGGAGTTGAGCACTGTACAAATTTCCAAGCGTATAGGTCGGGAAGTACCCCATGGCACCCATCGACCAATGAATATCCTGCAGAACGCCGTGCGTTCGATCCGGGGAACGAATCCCGAGGAATTGTTCGTACATGTCATCCCAAGCATCAGGCAAATCATCGACACCCAATTCTCCGTTAATCAAGCGCTTCTCAATCTCGTATCGAATCATGATGTGTAAATTGTAAGTGGCTTCATCGGCCTCGACCCGAATCAAACTGGGTTCGACCAGGTTGACACTACGCCAGAGCATCTCGCCGGTGACACCATTCATGTTCTCAGGGAAATGTTCGGCCCAATGAGGGATGGCCCAATCACTGAATGCAAGGGAGCGCCCGACCTGATTTTCCCACAGTCGACTCTGTGATTCATGGACACCAAGGCCATCTGCATGACCTGCTGGCTGGAAGTCAAGATGGCGGGGGCGACCTTGCTCATACAAACCATGACCAGTTTCGTGAAGAGAGCCGTAGAGTGAACCAAAGGGTTCAGCCTCGTCATAACGTGTCGTCCAACGAACGTCATCTGGATTGGATCCTCCGCAAAACGGGTGGGTGGATTTGTCACGGCGGCCCGCATCGAAATCAAATCCGATTGCAGCTGAGATTCCTTGAGAGAGTTGGGCTTGACCCTCTTCGGGCCATGGATTCGAATTCACCCATGACATGTCCGGCGCAGGGCATTCCCCAACCGCGGCAATCAGTGGGACAAGGGCCTCTCTGAGGCCCGCGAATAGTGGGTCGACCTGAGCCACGGAAAGTCCGGATTCGTAGATGTCAAGGAGGGCATCATACGGGTTGTCCTCATATCCGAGATACTCGGCCAATTCACGACAGAGTTCAATCATCTCTGCAAGATCATCGCGGAAGATGGAGAAATCGTTCTCCTCACGAGCCTTGGTCCAGGAGATGATGGATTTTGATTTGTGGCGGGCCATGCGCTCGACGAAATCTGTGGGTTTCTTGGTGGCCTTGTCATATGCGTCACGAATGAGGCGGAGGTTGCCAGCAGCGACTTCATCATCGGAGCCTTCAGCTTCTGCTGCAGTCAAGACTTCACCCATCTTTTCATCGACCATCATCGAATGACTGGTCGTGGATAGCCAAGCCAATTGTTCAGCGCGTAGTGGTGCGGCTTTAGGAGGCATCATGACCTCTTGATCCCAACCGAGGAGGCCTTGGATTTGACCGACGGTTTCAATCTCTTTCATCCGTGACATCAGTTCTGAATATGCTTCGCCCATGCGCGGCCCTGAACAGGCCTCATCCTCAAACCCACCGCTTTAGAAATCACCAATTTCGAGGCTGGGATTCAACAACAACCCGTTGTTCTCATAGGGGCCGCAATGAATTCCACTCGATCAATATCTTGGGTGTTTTTCAGAGACTCAACAATGGTTCGAATCATCTTCGCCTTTCCATTCAATTGCATCGTATCAACACAGGTGTGACTCTCTGTGAGACAATTGTGATGGTAAGAATTGACAGTGATCGAATGTGTATGTCGTAATTCCATCAGTTTGTTCTCCACACCATGTTGGTAGTAGATGACCATCGTACCTTCGATGTTCTCATCTCCGTCCATGGTATTGAGGTCTCCTCGACTTGTGGCTTCTGAAAAGTGAATTGTGGCGTCTCGAAGAAACATGCTCCGGTTCTTGTATCCTGATTCGAGGATAAGACGATCCAAATCATCGGCGAATTGTTTGTCGGCACTAAATGAGAAAACTCTGCTCATAGATGTGTCACTGGATATCAATTAATAACATTTGTTAAATACCTATTAACAAACGGCGAGGTATGGATGTAAGCCTAATTGTATTTGCAGCATTGACACTAATTATCGGCCTGGTATGCGGTTTAGCACCGATATTTTCTGCGATAAAAGACGATAAAAACAGATTGAAGCAAATGACTGGGATTGCTGCTGGAATTATTATTGCCTCAGCGATGTTGGTTGTGATTCCAGAAGGATACGAATTGGCCATGACCGATGAGCATGGTGCAGAGGATGCATTGGCAGGATCTGTGGCTTTGGTGATTCTCGAAGTTGATCATGGAGACATTACCGCTGATGAAGGAATTGAGGAAATTGAAGAATTGATTGGTGGACACGGCCATGGTGATGACCATGACGACCACGATGACCACGCAGATGAGGAAGATGATCACGATGAACATGGACACGATTCAGAGGCCAGCTTGTCTGATTCGATTGGAGCCGTGATTGAAGAGGTTGAAGATGGTGATATCAATGCCACAACGGGAATTGAAGAAATTGAAGAATTGATCTCGGCACACGGACACGAAGAAGAAGGCCATGACGACCACGCAAGTGGACTCCTGATGGGAGGTGCAATTATGGCTGGATTCCTGCTGATGTTTATTCTCGAGGGTTCAGGAATCGGTCACGCCGTTCATGAAGAGCATCATGATCATGAGCATGGCCACGGGCACGGCCACGTGCATCACGCAGCTGCTGGTGGTTTGCTGGTGTTTGGACTCACATTGCATGCTGCCACAGATGGAGTTGCCATTGGCGCTGCTGCGGCAACTGGAGATTTTGCTTTGAGTATCACGGTATTGCTTGCAGTCTTGATTCACAAAGGACCCGCGGCATTCAGTTTGGGTGTCTTCTCTATGCATGAGAGAGAAGAGCGGAATGATTCAATTCGGGATGTTGCTATCTTTTCGTTGTCTACTCCCGTCATGATTATCATCGCAGGTCTTGCACTTGAAGGACTTGAAACACACCTCATTGGACTTGCAATGCTATTCTCTGCAGGAACGTTCCTGTATGTGGCTACAGTTGATACGCTGCCTGATATCCACAATCCAGATACTGGAAAGAAAGCGATGATCAACGTACTGATTGGTGTTGTGATTCTTGTGGTTTTGCTACTGATTGCAAATTCACTAGATCTCGGCCATGCTCATTGAGAATCCAAACTCTCATCGGGCTTTGCGACTCGCGAACCTTGAAGCATCGTAACTCACGGCCGTAGGCCGTGGAAGAAGAGTTGTTCGAGGCTGAACTCTTCGATGAGGAGCCTCCCGAAGAACGGCGTGAGAAGCGCCAACTCAACGGAGCGATGGGTGCAACACTGGCCGTCGTCGTGCTGTTCCTCATCCTCGCTGCAACGGTTGGAATCCCCCACAGCATGATGGGTGCTGGCGATGCTAGTAACAGCCACTGGCTACCACCTGTCGAACAACGATCTGGCAAACTCTACGACAATGGCGATGTCTTCAGTCGGGTCTCTTGGAATGGAAGCCACAACATCTCAGCAGTACAATCCATCTTCGTCGATGTTCCCGCAATCACTCTCAGCGATGGTGGGGCTGGCGCCACCGGAGATGCTGTAGTTCATCTGGGACTGTGGTTGCCTGAAATCGATGGGTGTGACTATTCTGCAGGAAATGTGAGTGAAGAATGCAAAGTGCCTGTGATTGCTGAAATTGGGCCGTACTACGATGATGGTGATGTCGATGCGTTGACTCCTGCCGACCGATTGGGGCGATTCCTCATCGAGAACTTCGTACCCCACGGATACGGGGTGGCTCAAGTCTCGGTCTTTGGGACGGGGGAATCCAACCATTGCATGGATCTCATGGGTCATGATGAGATGGAAGGAATCAAGGCAGCAGTCGAGTGGTTGGGTCAACAATCCTGGTCCAACGGAAAGGTCGGAGCGATTGGGAAATCATACGACGGTTCGACGCCATGGAATGCCGCAGCATCTGGGGCTGAGCACCTTGCAACCATTGTTCCGATGTCTGGTTTGATTGGATTGCACGAACTGATGTGGCGGAACGGAAGCATGGAAGCGCGTGGACCCATCATGCACAATGGCGTGTACGGTTCGTTTGGAATCGATGGTGATTCCGAAGATGCACACAATCTCTGTGAGGGTTACATGGAGGGATACTACGCGGGTCCAGGGGCGTATTTGACTGGGGACGATCTCTCTTGGACGAGCAGTGATTATTGGACAGAACGCTATTTCCTCGACCGCGCAATGGAGAATTACAACGGTTCCATCTACATCATCCAAGGCATGCAGGATTGGAATGTCGACCCGCACATGGCCTTCCCTACACACCAGATTGCCATCGACAATGGCTTCGATGTGAAAGGGTGGTATGGTCAATGGAAGCATGATTATCCAGATCGACCCGATGGTCATGATGGTGGAATTGGATTCCCGTGGTCGCTGAGATGGGACTGGGCCGACGATTTGCTGGAATGGTTCGATTACTACCTGCGGGACCGCGGTCCTCAACCTCGCTTGGTTGCTGAGATTCAAGATGACATGGGTGGATGGCGTGTCGAAGAGACCTATCCACCACTCGACACCGAATGGAATGTGACCACATTGGACCAATGTGAGATTGTGTCTGGCGGAGGGACGGTGACGACGATTAGTGAAACCGTTCTTGATTGTGGTTCTTGGGAAGAAGATTTCAGGATTATTGGAATGCCGACGTTGCACATGGGGGCGCGAATTTCAGTGGTTCCACCGGCCACCAGTGGGCATCTCTTCGTCGAGATGCAACGCAGTAGTGATGGCGCACATCTAGGCCATGCAGTGATGGATGTCGGATTCTCAGATGGGGGTCGTGAAGCGAGTCCATTGATTCCTGGCGAAACCGTGCTGGCGCAGATGGAATTCTTGCCGATGGATGTCGTGCTTCCTGCAGGAGAAAGCCTGATTCTCGGCATTACACAAACGGGAGAGGACTACGTGCCAAGTCCGGTGAGTACACTGCCTTTCACCGTATTCCTTGATGATCGAAGCACACTTTCTCTTTCCACGGTTACGCGCATGTGCGAGGACCTCTTCCTTCCCCCCATGCAGGAAGAATTCACGATGTGCAGCGATTGAGGTGAAATCATGACGGGAACAATGAGACCCAAAATGCACATGCTACATACTTGCCCATTCTGTTGGAA
>JAKUOE010000005.1 GCA_022449845.1 Candidatus Thalassarchaeum sp. | reverse complement strand
GATTCCATTCATCGTTCTCGGAACGAGCTGTTTGCAATGAATCTCGCGCTCGATCCAACAATCCCCTTCCTGCATGATCAGCGGGGCTGTCGGTGGCGAATGCTTCAGTTGCAGGCAAAGCATTGGTTGGAACTACAGTCTCGGCTGGCTGCGGTTCTGGAATTTCTCCTGCGCTGCCGTGATACATCGCCTTGAGGGCCTGCTCGAGATCTGCTTCATCGAAGATTCCAATCTCAGGAAGAATTTCCGCATCTTCCACACGCTCAGTTTGAATTGCAGCCGATTGTAATTTAATCGTCTCCAATGGTGAGATTGAAGGGAAATTAGGATGAAGTTGAATTTCTTCAAGGCCCTCTCGTGCTTCCTCCAATGTCTTCCCCTCACAGAGTCGATTCACCATCATCTGTGTTCGTAATAGAAGACTGTCAGGTCCGTGGAGAATATGTCGATCTCCTTGCTTCGTATCGATACAAAGTGTTGGCCTTCGCCCCATTAACCATGTGAAAATCGTGATTGCACCGGCTGCAAGAGCGTAGATCTGAATGGTTCCAGACAGAACCCTTGTTGCGAGAATGAGTGTGATGAATCCAATCCAAGTTACTCCTTGCGGGGTAATCGGAATGTGGTGGTGACGAACGCGTCGAATCGTATCGATGTCGACACGAAGCCCCTTCCCGTCACGACGTTCCAGAAGGAACGATTTCTCACTTAATATGCCCTTGACGCTACCGCCGACTCCGGCCAGCCTGAACATAGCGAGGATTTCATGCCCACGCTGCTCAGGCTGAACCCCCAAGGGTTCTTCCTGTTGATGCATCCCAAATAGTGCAGCGCTAACTGCTGCTTATACAGTTTATCTCCAATCTTCACCATTAGACCCACAGTTTCGGGCCCATCTCCTCACGCGGGCGCGATGCTGTGGGCAACACCCATTATTCGCATATTCTCCGCATCCAATTGGGCGATGATTACTGGCGCAGAGTCACGATTCTGTATCCAGAGGGGTTGTTCCCATTCAACTGTGAAATTGCCTCCATCGATTCCGACAATCCGTCCGACTTGGAACTGCAGGTCGACAGCCGCATGAACGATGTCCCCTTTCGATAGTTCACGCTTTTGAAACGGGGCCCTCTGAAGCATGAATGTTGAGTGATTGTGGCGAGTGAGCGCCCCTGCATCAATATGGGTCAGGATGCATCCACGATGGAGGGCCTCTTCTCTCAGATTTCGGAGTGCAACACCGACCCGATCACCCGCGATACTCTGTTCGACATCGTCATCCATGACTTGGAGACTTCGTGCAATTCCATTTTCTTGAGCCGGGAGAACGTGAATCTCATCATGTTTGGACACAGTTCCTGCTTGCACGTACCCAATCGCCACCAATCCAACCCCTTTGACATTGAAATGCTGATCGATTGGGATGACGAGTGGTGCATTTTCCGCGCCTGTCTGTAGATTTGACAGCAAGGAATCACGAAGGGTATGCTCGTCTGGAATCTCTTCGTGTAGATTCCATTTCTCAAGTCCGGCTTGGTCGAGAATCATTCTCACCTGTTGCGGGTCAATCCATTCTCCTTCATCTGGAGAAATTATGGCGTGCCCGTCTTGAATATTCGCGGACCCGAAAGCAACCAAAACTTCTCCAAGAGCCGCATCGACCCTGGATATCTCGACAATTCCCGCTTTGGCCACATTGAGTACACTCAACAAAGGTCGCAGCCTCTCAGGGTGTCGCAATGGTCTCAACAACGAGAAGATTCGTGTTTGACCATCAATGATTTCCTTGTGAACATAGGATTCGATATCTCGCACATCCCCTTTCTTTGCCAATGTTCTGGCCATCTCTTCTGAACCAACGAAGGCGACGTTCAATACTGGCATTTGCCGACCGCCTACTGTTCAATGTGGATTTCGTTCAGTCTGCCTTCATGGCGTCTCTAGCTGCTTGAGCACGAGCCCACATCTTCTGCTCTTCCTCACTTTCCGGTGTGAATTGAGGGATAGGGATTGGTCGCATTTGTGAATCGATGGCGACCATGAAGAAGAATCCTGAGCAGATCTCCTCCGTCACCCACTCACTGCGATTCAGTCTCTTTGCAACCACGTGTACGCCTGCAGTATGCGTACTCGTGTGAACAACGCGGGCCGTGGTTTCGATGAGGTCTCCTTGGTACGCCGGGCGCTTGAATTTCAAGGCGTCCACAGAAACAGTGACGAATTCTCGGTGTGCAAATTTGCTGGAAACCATTCCTGCGGCTGTATCCATGATACTCATCAATCGCCCACCAAAGAGTGTGTTGTAGGCATTCGTATCTTGGGGAAAAACCTCGTCAATCTTGGTCACAGGTTCGGTTGAATAGGGGCCGGACATGTCTCTCTCCGAGTATTGGGCTGCGCCCCTCCCTCTTGAGCCTGTCACCTTGTTTCCTCCAACCCATCCCATTATGGAGGTCAAGCCATACGCAGCATCATGGCCAATGCACAGATCTGCATCGCTCTGGTTTCCGGGGGCATCGATTCTCCAGTTGCCGTTGCACGCATGGCCCGATCCGGTTGGCATATTGTGCCTGTACACTGTTCTCAGGAACCCATCACCGGCAGTGAGGCTGAGGACAAGACCGCGGCCAGCCTATCTCATTTGATTACCCATCTTGAGGAGACCGATTCCATCGATTCGAATCTCCGTGTCGTCACCGTCGGGGAGACGCTGGCCAAGTTTACAGAACCGGAAGCACACCGCGACTATTTTGTTCACATGAAACGCCTGTTCAATGCCATTGGCTGCGCCCTAGCCACTGAAGTCGGTGCAACTGCGATTCTTACGGGTGAAAACCTTGGTCAAGTGAGCAGTCAGACTCTCGGAAACCTCGGAGCAGTTGAGGAAGCGAGTCACTTGCGAATCCTTCGCCCATTACTTGGATTGGACAAGCAAGAGATTATCGATGAAGCACGTGAACTTGGTACGTACGACATTGCCGCGGGCCCAGAACTGTGTGACGCCCTCGGTCCTGATCGCCCCACGACGGTTGCAGACTTGAATCGCCTACGCCGCAATGAGAACACTCAAGGCGGACTCGATGGCTTGGTTGAAGATTGCCTCAAATCATTGAGAATCCGTTCATTGAACACTGTTTGAGTCTATTTTGGCCCCCTATGGGGCCAACCAGCGAATGATGGGTGTTATATGCGGGCCTTGAGTGGACAGCGTAGAACCACTATGTGGTTCGTCTTGGATGTGACATGATATGATAACCCGAACGCGCACACTATCGTTGGCCATGATTTGCTTGATGGTATTCTCTACCACCTTGGTTCATGCGGCTACGATTAGCACATTTGCAAATGGCGATTCCGAAGTGGATGTTGAACTCCGTGATCAAGGAACTTGGGGCGATGACTTGACGGCTGGCATCAGTATGCCAGCCGGTGAAACGGTCAATGCCGCCGGCTTCATTGTAGGCACCGATTATGCTGAACATGATGACGTTCAGGTCATTGACAGTTCACTGGTCGCCAATGGTGAGATTTGGAATCCACTTTACAATGGAGGGATGACTCAGTTCTCTTCTGGAATCGATTTCACTGTAGACCAAGAATACCTGAAACTGACCAGTCAAGGTTTCAACGCTGATTTTGAAGCGAATCCAGAGGGCTGGTCTGCTGGCCCCGATCAAGGAATTCAGCCTCTGATTGCAAATTGGGCACATGATCACCAAGACAACAACGTTCTATCAACGGGTTGTGGAGTCGGTGATTGGTGTTGGGGTACGGATTTTGAAAATCCAGATTACACTGCAAGTCTTCCCGATGGCCAATTTGAGATGGTTCTCACCAGTGCCTCCTTCTTCGTTCACCCCGGTAAGGCGGATCTTTCCTTCCAGAGTTTCCATTCTCTGTTCTACCGTGAGGCATCTGAGGGTTCACAAACGTACTACTACGATGATTGTGCCTATGTTGCCGTACAGAATTCTACGAACGATGTCGATTTCCAGAATGCGGTTTTCGCACCCATCGATGTCGGAGCCACCACCGGAGTCTCTGTAGGCGATGGCATGTACCAATTGGGTACATCTGTCAACCAAGTCCCCACCAATCGATGTGATTACCTTGGGACCAATGGCCCTGGCGCCGGTGCTTATGTCCTCGGAGGAAATGGTTCGACCACTTCCAACTCTCCAAGTGGATGGTCTGACATCCGCATCGACCTTTCGACACATGCTGGTCGCTTCGTAAAATTGCTCTTCATCCACGAAGTTAATCCTCGACAGGGTGCATTCCCTGAGGAGATGATGAATGCTGGTTGGTATATCGATGGCGTCCGTGTCGGTGACCCACTCCCTGCTCAGGGCCACGTCATCATGAGTTCCTTTGCCCCTCAATCCTCTGGTCAAGTTGGGTTCCCGGATGGATACGGCCTCCTCAATCTTGAACTCCAAAAATCCGCATCGGCTGATTTCGGTGTTGATGTGCTTGAGGCAGGAACAGGGAATGTTGTCATCGACCGAAATGGTGACGCGATGACGAATCTCCAAGGGAGCCTCATCGAATTGTGGGATATCAATGCAGATACTTACCCACTGATTGATTTCAAGTTCACTTTCGGTTCTGGTTCGGCTCGTCTGTCGACTCCGATATTGTATGGATTCCAATTGGGTACAATCATTGGAACCAATTTCCGCAACACGGATGGCGTGTTCTGGGATGGAGGGATGTACAGTGGTGATAAATGGACATCAGCCATGAGTGAAGGCTCGTATGTGATGATTTCATCGGCGATTCACGACGGTTCTATCGTATCCCCAGATCCTGTGGTTCGGACTGATTTCTCAATGCCTGTTGTTGCCATGAAGCCCGTCATCGTGGACAATTGTGGCGGTCCCAATTTCTTGATGGGAATGAGTCTGAATGCTGATGAGTCTTCCATCCAACTGGCCAACGATACGTGGTCAGAACTCTCAGCCCCGAGTTTCATGGTAGGTGTTTTGGCGAATTACACATCCATGTGTGAGGTTTACTCATTCCATGTTGAATACCGCTTTGCCCACCACTCGCGTGGTATCACACTCGATGTTGCGGCAGATAGCGACATCGAATGGGGGATGACCGATCCAGCGTTCGGTAGCTTCGGTCGCCAGGACATGTTCCGAACGGGGGTTGTCAATGGTGTGAATGAAGGTTCACCCAATCGTACAATCAGTCTCGGTACCAATAATCAAGGTCAAGGTGCCCCCTTCCTCCTCCCCAAGGGCGCGACTGTACATTATGCAGAATTGAATTTTGAGAATAATGGAATCGGTGCCTTCGATTTGTCTCTTCTCAGTGGTACTGAGGAAGTGAGTCTGGGTTCAATCGACGAAGGTCCTATACTCATACCCTACCCCCAGAGCCCTCTAGCATCGATTCAGGACAACATCCAGAGCCTACTCGACAACCCATTGGTGCCGGTGGCTTGGATTGACCAATATGGCAATGAATGGTGTTTGTTCCGTTTGAGTATCGACGCACCGTCTTCGGGCGGTGGGAGTATCACATTCCGTGATCTCGACATCATTTACGACTGGGAACGTGCAATCAGCGGTTCCAACAATATCGCACGTGAACTGAATCAAGGTGTCGCACTCGCAAGCAGTGGAGGCGCCACTGGAAACGTGATTGTCCCGATGCGAATCGTCGGTGGCTCGGGTGGTTCAATCTCCTTGTCCTCTCTATCCATCTCGACCACGAGTGGTTACGATTCAACCTATGGTGACGGTGGAATCACGGGAATGTACCCGAATGGTGACATCATTGAGATTGTGACCACGCACTCTGTCGCTGCATCCACAGGTCAAACCTTGGGTGGGGCTAGCCTTCTGTTTGAGACGGCCAACGGAAACATGGAATTGCGATGGGATGCATCCAACGGCAGCTTCTGGGAAGAGAGCGATGTCCATGATAATCTAGACTTCATGTACATGCAATCTCTTGCGACCGATGGAGATGATGGTGCCAAGCAACTCAACTGGCGCTTCCGAGTCAACCCCACATGGGAGGATACTCCCAACGTGCGCCTGTACGCATCCGCGATATCCAACACGGGTGTCAGTGGTCTGCCTGCGGGGAATCTAATCCAACCCGATTACGGCAATGCTGTTGAGAATGACGCAGGAATGACCGACTTCACCCTCTTCAACCAAGGTGGTGTTGAACAGACTGATTTGACCAATGCCTTCTCAAGCAACACGATTACACTGGACTTCAATGTTCGATACGAAGATCTGGATGTTGCTCCAAATCCGAACAGTTACACGGTCAAGTTGGAGAAGCGGAACCAATCCGAAATCATGTTTGAAGATTGGTTGTTTGTGGATTCCACACCTGCGACCATCGATGGCGATTATTCATGGCAACCAAATCTTCCAGCATCAGAGGCTGGTGTGGAACAGTATCGATTGTTGATTCACAATTACACCGATGGCGATTTGCTCTGTCCTCCTGAGAGTTTCAATCCAGACAGTGACTGTGCGATTCGATTCACAATCACATTGGACCCCTTCTCACCTCATCTGATGAATATCTCCGTGTACAGTGTGCAGGGCGATTGGCGAGAACTCACTGACGACACTTGGGTGAAGGCGAGTAACAACCAGAAATTCCGAGTGGCTGCTCAGGACCTACCTCTCGCCCCCGAGACTCTGACCCTCAATTATTGGGTCGAGGCATCGGATGACTGTGGACTCGACGGCCTCTGTCCAGGTGTACCCTCATACGTTGCGCCCGATACGGGCGAGATGGACCGAGAAGCACAACTGAACGAGTATTCGCAGATGACCCTTGCACGTCAAACTGAAGCGGACACCTCATACTACCTCATTGATCATCCGTGTGAATGTATCAGTGATTATGCCAACAGTGGAATCGATCCACCTCAGATGGTCAGTCTATTCGTCTCCGGTTCAGACATCGGTGGCAATCAAATCGATGGCGGTGGACCTGGAATCAACGCGGACACGGTCACCTACATTGCGATGGAAAGCCGCACACCTCTTGTCGAAGCCTTCCGAATCTCGGATTCGCATGGCACGATGTTGAATGAAAACAATCGGTCCCTTTACGCTGGCAACGTGTATCACTTGCTGGTCGATGGAAAGGATGACAACGGTTGGCAGGATGTTGAGACGATTACCATCACCCTCAATCCACAAATCTGCAACGAAGCCGGAGCATCCTACGACCCAGAGGGTTGTATCCAGATGTTCTATTCACCACAGAATGACACGGCATGGACTGAAAGCACCTGGATTGAAATTCTAGATGATTATGAAAATACAGGAATCAAACCACGCATGCTGACGCGCGAAGGAAATATCTTGATTTCACCCTTCGAACAGCAATTCACCCTCGATGTACCAATTCGAATGGAGTGGGCTATACCCATTGGCTACGTCGGTGGTGTGAAGACACCAGATATCGCAATGAAGGACAAGGATTTGAACAACAACGAGGTCCACATCAGTGCCTCTCGAAATCCACAGCGATGGTCGTACTCGAGTGGAATTGAACTCGATACAACGACTTTCTCTGTTGAGGACACCTCCGGGTTCCCGACCGACGGCGTCGGCACAGCATCTGGTGGCTTCGTCTATCAAGGCGACATCTTGGTCATTGAAGGCCGATATGTGTTCAGCGCAGGGATGAATGATTTGATCTTCGTCAGCCCCGAGATTCCTCTCAGTCTGCAGGTCACTCGCTCCCCTCTCTATCCAGCTGGTTTGCCCGACAGTGGTTATTCACCCGCACTGGTCGAAGTGAACGAATACGACTTTGAGAACGGTTCTTTCCAATTGGTGGTGCCCGCAGCATATGCTACCAATGAGTACAGTTACACATTGGAATTGCTCGGTCTGCCCAATGGTGCAGTTGACAATACGCCTGCCCCATCGCGTTCATTCATCGTGAAGGTCGATGGTGACAGGCCTGACACAGTGTTCGGGTCGTGGGATCTTTCGAATTCTGTGACGGGTGAGACGTTAGAAGGGAGCATCTCTTCATCGGTCATGAATTGTCTCGATGCAGAGGTTCTCATTGACGAATTACAAGGCATGGATACGGATTCTGTTTCATTGAACTGGATGTTCTATAAGACACAGGAAGTCGGTGGATTCGAGTATAACTGGACTGAATATCTGAACACATTTGAAGACGGTGAAGGTTGGGAAAGCACTCCACTGTACCTTGAATCGTCACAAGGTCAGATTCGGGCGACATCCACTTGTTTCGATCTATGGCCCTCAACACAACCCATTCCTGAGGACATGGACAATGTGATTGTCAAATTCTGGTTGACTGGTTATGATTCATCTGGACAAACCATCGGTGGCGCGGGTTCCTTTGGAACCTCAGTCAACAGTGGTGCAGGTACCTATGAGTTGGCGTATGAGTCTGCACAGTTCACCATCAGTCGGGTCGATATGTCGGTCGACAAACCCATGGCTCAGACAGACTTTGATCTGTTGATTGACTTCCAGAATGATGGCAACAAGGAAGGTGTTCTGGAGATTCAAATCGTGACATGGATTGGCGATGAAGCCAGTTCCCCAGTCACTTACACTTGTCCGTTCAGTGTACAACCTGGAGAAGATACACGTTGGCGAATTTCGATGGATCAATTCCCGAATGCGGCAATCAATGTCAGTTACGTTATTTTGGACATGAATAATCAAGAAATCGCTTCTATCGATTCGTTCAATGTTGCGAAGTTCGCTGAAAGTGATGAAGGTGGGAACACCATGCTGCTCGTTGGTATTGCTGGCATCGTTGCCCTCCTCATCGTCGCTGTCGTCATCGTACTGCTCGTTCTCAACCGAACCGTTGAGGACGATGAACTCGAATACATCGAGGAAGATGATTTCCTCCCAGCCGCCCAGGCCGTTGAACCGATGCGAAGTCGGGGTCCACCCGCGACCCGAGCCGGTGACCGACGTGGTCCACCTGGTGCTTCACGTGGCCCACCTGCGGCTGCGAAGAGCCCGATGGACATCGCCAAGGAGAAATTCCCGTTCTGGGATGAGGCGACGATTCAGGGCTACTTCGATCAAGGCTGGAATGTTGAGCAACTCGAAGAGTGGCTCGCCAGCCAAGAATGAGGTTGAACCATGACCGATTCGGCGCCCTTGAGTTGGTCGCCAGTCGAATGGGAGGATCCCTGTGGCGGAGTCATTCGCCTGTGGCCGTTCTTGCCCAACGTTGTGTTGACGGATTCTCTTCGTCGATCAGTTGGAAAGTGGGATGGACTCGCCTTCCTTCTTCCGGATGACGAGCCCGAAGTTTGGAATGACCAAGCAGAACAAGAGAAGGCATCCCCTGGAATTAATCGAGATTCTATCTCAGCAAGTGGTGGAACACTGGCGAGAATGATGATGGGTCAATCCGCTATCGAGTCAATCCAAACCTGTCGTTTCCCTGATCCAGAACCTCGTCGCCTGTTGCAGGCAGCTGAGAGCCCCTCGGGCAAAGGTACTCGTCCAGTATTCTTTGTCGAACCCGAGGATGAAGAATGGACTGAATGGGTCGAAGATTGTGCAGATGAGATGGTGCGTTTACGAAACCTGACTCGCTCTATCTTCAGTGGACGGGCTTGGAAGCGTACACTACGTGAGGCCATGCACCAAACGGGGCCACCCGATTGTGAGAGAGATGATGCCAAGGCGCATGGTCTCGCTCAGGCCAGTGCACTTGCAGCAGCATGGTGGTATCGTTCGGAATCCGTACTCAATGAGGAACTTCGTTTACGAAGAGACCAGCGTCTTGCATCACGCCTTCGAGGAGCATTGGGAACACTTTGTGGGGGACAGGTTGATGATACGGGCACACCTGTGCTCCTCGTGCCAGTCATGCAGGCTTGGATGCCCGACATCCATTCCGCACTGGAGAGTTCCCCATTACCAGAACATGTTGAGGAGGAGAGAAGTTGACGGAATCACGCGTTGAGAATCAATTGTTCCGATTCACCCCTGCTACACCCATCGACCCACAGCGGGTTGTCGATGAGATTGGAGGGAAGCGAAGTGGCCGATATGTCACCCTCTCTCTGGTCGCCCCACGTGCAACCCTCTTGGTCGATCAAGATGGTCGTATCATTGTCCACGGTTGTCGAAAACAGGACCTCGCTCATCTTGCGGCAAAAGAGGTTCTCTTGCGAATGGGTGAGGATGAATCTGGGATGTCCTTTGAGGTCGGCCCTGTGGTCGCATCATTCGATTTTGAGTCGTCCATTTCTCTCGAAGGTGTACCAGATTTGTATCCCGAAGCTGTCATGGATGCAGAATTGGATTGTCTTAGAATCAATGACACACGCCATGAAATTCAGATGCTATTGTTCCGCAACGGTCGAGGTATTGCAACTGAAGCCCGCCATGGAAAATTGGTTTCAATGGCGGCTCGTCGATGGAAGCAGCGACTTTCCGATGAGAATCTACTGGGATGAGGAACATGACAATCGTCGAGGGCCGTTGGACCGGCCCCATTTGGGATACCCACATGCATCTAGACAGCAGAGGGCGTGGTCTGGCAGCAGCGCAGGACTTTGCCAATGCAGGGGGGACTCACCTCTGCTTGGTTCACAAGCCGGGATTTCCAAATGAACTTCCCGAGTCTCTTGATGCAGTAAAACAAGCTTACATCGGTACGTTGGATATGGCGGCCGCGGTCCGTCGTGAAGTGGGCATCGATGTCCGAGTGATTCTCGGTCCTCACCCTGTGGTTTGGGAGAAACAAATACACACATTGGGTATGGAGGCATCCACACAACTTCACCTCGATTCTGTGGCACTGGCATTGGAATACTGTGCTCAAGGGGACGCGGTTGCTTTGGGTGAGGTTGGTCGGCCACATTATCCAGTATCTGAGGAGGTTTGGTCTGCAGCCAATGAGCAACTGGAGACGGTCATGCGCATGGCCTCCAAAGCGGGTTTCCCCATACAATTGCACGTTGAGGATGCTGGGGCCCAAACCAATGAGGAATTGTCCATCCTCTGCGATCGTTCTGGATTACAACGCCAGCGCGCCATTCATCATTATGCTCCTGCAAACGTTGCTGTTGATTTCACACATGACCTCTCTTCCTCTGTCAGCATGGGCAAACACAGTGTATCCACTCTTCTAGAGACCTATCGAAATTGCACTTCGACGTGGACGATGGAGACGGATTATCTTGACGACCCATCCCGTCCAGGTGCTGTACTTGGACCCAAAACAGTCCCCAAACGCACCCATGCCCTAGTTTCTGCACTTCTGGACATTGAGGGGGCCGATGAAGTTGAAGAATTGATGAATCATGTACACCGTATCTGGCCCAGCGCACTCTATGGTGGAATTTGACCCGTAGGGTCACTTCTGAGGGGCACCCTCAAAACCCGTCGGCTGTCGACGCCCACAGCCCATAGGGCTGAACGTGGTTTCATGTTGCAACTTGAAGGAAAAACTGCACTGGTGTTTGGTGTTGCATCTGAGGATTCAATTGCCTGGGCAATTTGCAATCGATTGGCGCAAGCCGGATGCAAACTCATCCTTGGATATCAGAAGCGATTCATGAGCCGTGTTTTCCAACTCAAAGACAAACTTTCGGCCATCGAGGCATTCTATCCTATCGATGTCGGTTCTGAAGAGACAACAGCGGAATTTTTCCAGGAATGGCAGAAGGCAGCGCCCGGTTCAAAGGCAGACATCATCATCCATGCGATTGGTTTCGCACCGAGCGAATGTTTTGATCGACACATGCTATTCGTTGAAGATGAACCCCTCAATATCGCGATGACGATTTCCGCCCATTCTCTTCAACGTGTCATGCGTCATGCCTTGCCCCATCTAGCAGAGAATTCATCGACGATCACCCTCACCTATGCTGCGAGCACTCGTTATGTCCCCAATTATGGTGTCATGAGCATCGCCAAGGCCGCCCTTGAGGCATGGGTTCGAGAATTGGCGATGCGAGTCGGTGAGGACGGCCATCGTGTCAACGCCATTTCATCTGGTCCGATTCGAACCTTGGCTGCGAGCGGCATCCCTGGTTTCGACGACATATTGGATCATGTCGAACGCAATTCTCCTCTGCGCCGCAATGTCAACCAAGACGATGTTGCCGGTTGTGCAGTTTGGCTTTCAAGCCCGCTAGGTTCCGGCGTGACAGGACAAGTGATTCACGTCGATGCTGGATACTCCAGCACGATGGTTCCAGATAGCATCAGTGACTGAGGCGAGATATTGACAATCCCTGACGAACATCCACAGGATCCGTTTGAACCGATTGCCGTAATCGGTGTCGGGACTCTGTTGCCCGATGCACCGAATCTTCAAACATTCTGGGCGAATATCTTGTCTGCTCATGTCTCACTCAAGGAGGTTCCCGAAAACAGATGGGTATCTTCTGATTTCTGGGTTGAGGGGGGACCAAAGAATGTCGATGAGAACAAGACCTACTCAAAGATTGGTGGATGGGTTGAAAATTTTGAATTTGATTGGCGCCGCTGGCGAATCCCCCCTGGTTCTCTTCCTCAAATTGATCCAACACAACAGTGGGCAGTCACCGTCAGTGCAGCCGCTTTGGAAGATGCAGGATACATGGGTGAAGGAGCCCGTGAATTACCTCGGGAGCGGACCGGTGTAATCTTCGCAAATGCTCTAGGAGGAGAGAATCGAAATCTGACCAATCATCGTGTGTGGGCTGATCAGTTCGCACGTCACGCTGTCGAGGCGGGAGGGATGCCGAGTGAAGGAAAGGCGGCGTTCAAGGACGCGATTCTCGACGGCCTCCCCCTTGTCACTGAGGATACAATGCCAGGCGAACTCGCGAATGTTGTGGCTGGTAGGGTCGCCAACCTCCTCGACCTTCAAGGTCCGAATTATTCCACGGATGCTGCTTGTGCATCCACCTTTGCTGCCATTCTAGACGCTTGCAGGCTACTACAGACACGCCAAGTGGACATGATGATTGCAGGCGCTAGCGATCGAACCATGGATCCAGCTACATTTGCAAAATTCAGCGCCATTGGCGCACTTTCAGCCACGCATTCAACACCCTTCGATTCTCAGGCGAACGGTTTTGTCATGGGTGAGGGGTCGGGCGCCCTCGCATTGAAACGACTCTCCGATGCGATTCGTGATGGCGACTCCATTCAAGCGGTGATCCGTGGAGTGGGTGCGAGTAGTGATGGTCGCGGTAAAGGCATCACTGCACCGAGCACCCGCGGCCAGATTCAAGCGGTAAGTCGGGCATACATGCAGGCTGGTTACGATTCTTCGACAGTCGAATTAATCGAAGCTCATGGGACCTCCACAGTCGTCGGTGATGCAACAGAGTTGACCAGTCTCTCTGCCGCATTTACCAACACACCTCCGGGCGACAACGTCGCCGTGGGTTCAATCAAGAGTCAAATCGGTCATCTCAAGGCCGCCGCCGGAATTGCCGGCCTTGTCAAGGCGATTCGGGCAGTTGAAACAGGCACGATTCCTCCAAGTGCCGGATTTTCCACACCGAACGAGAACATCGATTGGGAAACGAATCCATTCTATGTTCCCACTGAACCCAAATCGTGGTTGGCTCCAAACGGACACCCTCGCCGCGCTGGCGTCTCTTCCTTCGGTTTTGGAGGGACGAATTTCCATTGTGCACTGGAAGCTTACGATCGAGATTTCCATTCCCTTCTCGCCAACGAGTTCGACACCCGTCGCAATGCTTGGTTGAACCCGGGGACTTCTGCGCAAACTACACTCTCATCAACAGCCACTTTCTCACACGCTGAATTGAAGGAGATTGAAGGCGGCGTCCTGTTGGTCAACGCTCCCGATTTGGAAGCACTAACCGCCAAACTTTCCTCCATAAGGGCTGAACTTTTCAGTGGTTCGAATTTCGATTAAGACCCTCATGGAAAGCGTCTCTCCATCGTTCTTCCACAGGCGAGTAAAGGATACATTGCTGAAGGTGTCAGATGCGCAATTGTCGCCAGCGATTGGTTTCAACTCGCAAAGCGTTTTGATCTACTTGAGAAGTCTATTGACGATCGTTCGAAATGGGATTTTCTCGCCAAACAGATGGTCATGATTACCGACACTGCACCATTGCCCGAACAGGCCAAGGTTGCTCAACTCTATCCAGGGCAGGGTAGCCAGTATGTCGGCATGACCCTTGACCTCTCCAAACGGTATCGTTGTATTGGAGAGACTTGGGATGAAGCGGATCAGACCATGATTGAAGTTCTCGAAGGTGAAACTCTGTCCTCCTTCGTGCTTCGAGAGAATCTGACTGAGGATGAGAAGAAAGATGCAGAATTCAAACTCAAACAAACAGAGTACACACAACCCGCGATGCTCACGGCCGACCTCGGCATCCATCGTCTCCTCAAGGCGCACGGACTTGAACCCGACATGGTTGCTGGCCATTCACTGGGGGAGTATGCGGCCCTGATGGTTGCAGACATTCTCGATTTCGACTCGGCTCTTCGTGCCGTCGCAGCACGAGGTACTGAGATGGGCAACGTCGAGGTCCAGGACACTGGAATCATGGCTTCAGTCTCCGCTCCCTATGAACAGATTGAAGCCGTGTTGGAAGCAGAAGATGGTTACGTCATTGCCGCCAACAAGAACAGTCCGAAAATGACCGTCATTGCCGGAGAGACCGAACCGATGAAGCGGGTGATGAAGGCTTTCGATGACGCCGGAGTCTCCTGTGTACAACTACAAACCAGTCATGCATTCCATTCCAGAATCGTAGCCCCAGCGAACGAACCATTGCGCGCTTTCCTTGAGGGTTTGGATATTCGATTGCCGAATATTCCAATCACCTCGAATTTCGATGGCGGTTGGTACCCGAATGTCGCTCCAGCAGGCAGCAGTGCCAAGCAAGCAATATTGGCCAAACTCGCTCCACAGATGGCTTCCGCCGTCGAATGGACACAGCAGATGGAGACGATGTACGAGGGCGGGGCTCGCATGTTCATCGAAGTTGGCCCCAAGCGAGCCCTAGCTCTCTTTGCCGAACAGATATTTGAAGATCGACCGAAGATTATCGCCAATACCAATCATCCCAAGGTTGGCGGCATTGCCTCCTTCCATGCTGCTCTCGCACTGCATGCGCTATCCGGCCGCATACCGCAGATTCCGGATGCAAATAGTGACATTCTCACTGAGGCTTTCCGAGCCGGTGTCCGAACATCTACCCCGACTCATGTCATTCCAGCGGCACCACCCACTTCCTCACCTCCACCGGTTTCAGTGATGACTGAAGAGGAGCAGGATGAAGCCAACCGGATGTCCAAGGAGTCTGCGATTGCAAGAATCGTATCTGATGTTAGTGGCTTCCCTGTACGAATGATTCACGGCTCGACAGATTTGCTTACAATCGGATTGAATGATGTACAGATATCAGAGATTCATCAGAAAATTCAGTCCAAATACCAAGTCAAAGGCAGTACAAATGCAACAACACTGCCAGGCCTCGTCGAATGGTTGGCTGAGGTTCCACAAGGCCATTCTATCTCAGTTCAGACCCTCAGCGACCGGCGAATACATACCTCGGAAGATCCGCTTTCTGCTCGGCGCAGAGACCCCTATGTATTCAGTGGACTCAGCCTTGGATTGCCTGGAATGGAGGAGGTATTCTCACCCGATGCATTGGATCGGATAATCCGTGGAGAGAATTTCATTTCCGAACTTTCTGATGACGTCAAACAACGCCTCCTCGATCGAAATCTAGTTCGAATTATCAAACACCCCGATGGTTCTGCCGAATTCGTTCCTTGTGATGATTTCACCTTGATTCCTCAACTAGCAGGGCGGCGGGGCCACTTCGATTTGGCCGAACAGTATGGCTTGGATCCGAAGATTGTCGAAGCGATGGATATCACAACCTCTCTCGCTCTGGCTGCTGGGCTTGAAGCACTCAAGGACGCAGGCTTACCATTGCTGGCTGTTGAACAGATTAACAAAGCCGGTAAGCGTTTGATTCAACATTGGCATTTGCCCGACTCAGAGAGGGACCGTACCGGTGTCCTCTTCGCCTCATGCTTCCCTGGAATCGATCAAGCGATGCGGCACGCGCAGAACAATGGAGCGGATGAGGATGGCAATTTCGACCGGCGCTTCCTACTGCAGATTCTCACCATGGGTCATTCGCAATTTGCTCAATGGATTGGGGCACGGGGACCCAATGCTTCCGTCAACAATGCCTGCGCCTCGACACCCTCTGCAATCGCCATCGCAGAAGATTGGTTGGCTACAGGTCGTTGCGACCGAGTCATCATCGTCAGTGCCGATGATTCAACCAGTGATGAATTGATGACGTGGATTGGTGCTGGCTTCGCTGCCGCAGGCGCTCATGCAATGGGCAATGTTGTCGATGAAGTCAGTGTCCCCTTCGATGCCCGTCGAAATGGCATGCTCCTCGGGATGGGTGCGGCCGCATTCGTCCTCGAACGTCACAGTTTAGCAATGGAGCGTGGGGTTACACCCTATGCTGAACTTCTCGGCACACATCTTGCCAATTCAGCCTTCCACCCAACCCGCCTAGATGTTGACCATGTCTCGGATTCGTTGGAGACCTTCATCGCGAAAATGGAAGAGAATTGGGGCCTGAATCGTCATACAATCGCCGCCCGAACCTCCTTCATGTCCCATGAACCAGCCACTCCACCACGTGGGGGCTCGGCATCAGCGGAGATTCAGGCTCTTCGCAGAACCTTTGGTGACAGCGCATCGGAGATTATCATCACGAACACGAAGGGATTCACAGGTCACCCGATGGGAACTGGAATCGAAGATGCGGTCTCGATTCGCGGTCTGTGTCAGGGTGAATTCCCCCCCATCGCGAATTTCAAGGAACCCGATCCGGAATTGGGCCATCTCCGCCTGTCAACTGGAGGTCCTGTGGATGTTGAGTACGTCGTTCGACATGCCGCTGGATTTGGCTCGCAAATGGCGTTCACGATGGTCAAGCGCATGGCTACGAACCTCGATCGCGTGGATCGGGAACACGTAGCCATCTGGGCGAGTAAAGCGAGTGATGGAGATGTGGATCTGCGTATTCTCAACCGACAACTTGTCGCTTATATCAATCCGGATGAGAAAATAATTGGTGGTGTTCAGGGAACTACTTGGTCCACATTCTCTCCCCCTAAATCCTCTCCTTCAAAACAAGAAGATATCCCTCTTCCCGAGCCTGAACCCATTGTGGAAGAGGAAGTTGTTCAACTGTCAACGGCTCCAATCTCTGGTGATGTTGCTGCGAAAGTGGTCGAGGTTGTGGTCAAACACACTGGATACCCTGAAGATTTCATCGAATTGGATCAGGATCTTGAGGGTGAACTCGGAATTGACACAGTGAAGCAGGCCGAAATTATGGCTGAACTCCGTGATTTCTACGGATTACCGGTGGACGAATCTTTCGTTTTGAGTGAGCACCCGACTCTCAATCATATGATTGCATATTTGGGTCAGGATGAATCACATTCTGACCCTCCTGAATCCATAGAAGCCCCACCAATCATCTCTGAACCTGATCCACCAACTCCTTCCATCCAACCAGAATCTCTTGGCGTCCGACGGTGGCAGGTTGAGGCGGAGGCGATTCCTCCTGAAGCCAATACTCCACTTGATATCGATGGCAGGGTTATCGCAGTAACCGACGACCCGTGGGGTGTTGCAGACACATTGTGTCATATTCTGGAAGCTGCTGGTATCGACACCGTCCGAATCATGCTAGACCCCAGTATTGTCTCCAAAATCAAGATTGAGAAGGACGGTCCCGTCGACATCATTCGTGTCGACCCCGGCAATCATGATCAATTGGCTGAAGTCAGTTCTCATCTCGCAAGAATTGGTGATGTTGCCGCACTTCTCCACCTCGCCCCTCTCCGTCTTGCAGGTGTGGGTTGGGAAAGTGAGACACAGCAGGCTCACCTCACATCGACGACACATGGTTTGTTTGGATTACTGAAATCCCTGGATTCCCACTTCAGTTCAATTGCCGACGGCACAATCATGTCTGTCAGCGCAATGGATGGTCGCCATGGCAATGCTGGTAGCCGTTTCAACGCCCTCGCGGCCGGTTCCCATGGTATCGTCAAGTCATATGCCAAGGAACAGCCACATTTGCGTTGCCGCGCCATCGACGTGGATCCCGAACTCCTGTCGGACCCCACCGCCCTCGCTCATCAGATATGGGCTGAGGCGTTTGGCCGAAATTCACCTCTAGAAGTAGGTTTGTCACGAGACGGAAATCGCTGGACTCTATGTTTGTATGAGGAAGATCTTACCGACGAAATTCAATCCCTTCAGAATGATGATGTATGGGTCATATCTGGAGGGGGTTCAGGTGTCACAGCACGGTGTATCGTTGGCGTTGCAGAGGCGAGTCAAAACGTCGGTGCAACCTTCATTCTTCTTGGTCGCACCCGTCTTGATTCTTCTATCGAGGAATGGCTAGAAGACGATGAATCCACTTTGCAAGCACGTAAGATGGAACTTCGTGAGGACATGATTTCTCAGAGTGATTCGGGGAAAGTCACCATGGTCGAATGGGATCGTGAGTGGAACAAACAACTGCGCAGTCTGGAGATTCATCGAACGATGCGGGACATTCATGCGACGGGCAACCGTGCTTTGTACGATGCCTGCGATGTCACGAATTCTCGCTCCGTCTCCAAGGTAATCACAGCGGTGGGGAAGGAATGCGGCACAATCACTGGACTTGTACACGGTGCAGGCCTTGAAGATTCCAAACTCGTTGGAGACAAATCATGGCAGACATTCTCATCGGTAATATCTGTGAAAATTGATGGTTGGAGGGCTTTAGTGGACGCTTTAGGCGATGAAATCGACCAGTTACGCGTTCTCTGTGCCTTCACCTCAATCGCGGGCAGATTCGGAAACGGCGGCCAAGTCGATTATGCAGCTGCTAACAACATTCTCGATGCTGAAATGTGCCGCATTGCACATCACGAAGATGCCCCTCGTGCGGTTGCAATTGCGTGGTCGGGTTGGAGTGATGTAGGCATGGCAACTCGAGGTTCGGTCGAATCTGTGTTTGAGCAAGCCGGGATTGAGATGATTCCGGTTGAAACAGGAGTCGATTTGTTCGTACAAGAGATGCTTTCTGGAGGGAAACGTCGCGTGGTTGTTGCAGGTGCCTTAGGCATCCTAGATGATGAGAATTGCAAGCGCGCTCCGCCTCAGAAATTTCCGACCGATACCGCTGGAGCCCTCGCTGAACCCGAGCGCTTCCCCTTCGTCGATCGAATCATCACACACGAACCGTATTCCGAGATTATCACAGAGTGCACACTCTCTTCTGAAAGATTCCCTTTCCTCATTGATCATTCGATTGAAGGCACCCCCTACCACCCTGGTGTGATGGCAATGGAAATGTTTGCTCAGAGTTCTCTGTTGCTTTATCCGATGTGCAATTTGGAGGGATTCTCCGATGTTCAATTTGGTCTTCCAATCAAATTGATGAAAGAGGAAGCCCGTGTTCGTGTCCGGGCTCAATTCAGTGGACAAGATCACAATTCCCTGTTCATCCAGTGCCATCTTGAAAGTGATCTTGTGAATTCGAAAGGAGAGATATTCGGGGAACCTCTCGTCCATCATCAGGCCATGGTTCGTTTACTCAAGGAGGGTGCTCAGAGAGATTCACCGATGGCTTTCACGGATCTACCTGGAAAGGGCAAGGCCTCATTCCAACCGAGTTTCGTTTACGACCGCTTCTTCCATGGACCGCGCTTCCAGGTCCATGGTGCACTCATCAAGGGTGTATCGGACGGAGATAATTTGGGTGCTGATGGAATTGCCCTGCTCCGCAGTCAACTCCCGAATTCACAATTATTTGAGGAAGAACCTGTGCTTCTGGAATCATTACCACTTCTCATTGAGGCTTGCTTCCAGAATGCAGGTTTGGTTGCAATGGAAGTGGACAATCTGTCGAGCCTACCAATTGGAATTGAGGAATGCGAGATTCTGAAGATTCCCTCTCTACGTGATGATTTGCGAGTTCGAAGCTACCGTCGTGGACAGGAGAGCGACGGAATCACGATTCATGATGCGATGGTGTTCGATCGAAATCAGAAACCTCTGGTGTCACTTCGAGGCCTCCGTCTCAAAGGTATGGCTCCGGTCCCTGAGGAATTGAGATTCAACCTCAATAGAAAGGAGAAATAATCAATTGAAAAATTGATTTTCCAATTGGTGAATTATTATGGTGAAATGGCGACCATCAGGCCTTGTTTCTCCTCTCCCCCTTCCTGAATCGTGTGGCGGCGACACCGTCATCGCAGTTTGGATGCCTGTTGGCCACCCCAATCCTGAGGATTCTGCACCAACATTGTCAGATTTACCGCTCGTGGACCCATTTGAAGCATCGACTTTTGCCACAGCTAAGCGAGCCATGGAACACGCCTCTGCTCGTTATGCATTGGCCACTCTTCTTCGGGACCTCGGCTTCGACCCTTTCGATCTACGGGTGGTGCGGGATGAGCATCGAAAACCCATTTTGATGTGGAGAGACCAGGAGGCCAGAGAGCGTGCTGGTGGTCCACTGAGTCCGAAGTTGTCCGAGATTACTTTGGGTCATTCCAACGGTATTTCGATTGCCGCAGTATCTCTGAATGGTTCAATGATTGGTTTGGATGCCGAACCCTTGGATGCACCTCGTCCACGAAATCTCTTGACGATGATGACATCTGGAGAAGAATTGCAGTATCTTGAACAATTGTGGGACATCGATCAAAGAGTGGGGATTCAGGAAGCGACCCGCACATGGGTGGTCAAAGAGGCCGTTCAGAAGGCATCTGGATTGGGAATGCACATTGCCCCTCAGTCTTTTTCTGTTTTGAATCGTGATGAAATCGTGCTGTCACATGATGGTCATGGCTATCGCCTTGAAGCACATTATTGGAGAGAATTGTTGGATGGCCGCGCCTTCGCCTTCGGTTTTTCTCGTTTGATTGAAATCGTATGACTGGATTTTCATTCGTCATCTGGTTGAGATGATTTCCCGCCCAGTGCGATAATCAAACTGGGAACAAACAGCACCGTCAACACTCGAATCATTGTTTCTACCTCAACATCGAAGGCGAGAGCCCAGAGGGGAGCGACGGCAGGCATGAAAATGAAACACATGCCGATTCCGAGTTTGCGCCGCCAGTGCATGTGGTGCGCCCAGAGCCTATACACCTTGAATTTGCGGGAGCGGCCAGACCGAATTGGATAAGACCGAGGCATCGCCCCGTCAATTTATCGCGGATGTAGTGAAGGGGTTATCACCTGAGGTTTCCAACCTCATGTCACGGGTTCAAATCCCGTCGTCCGCACTTCTGAAAATGACAGGGGCGAATTGAAAAACCATCGACATGAGCCCACCCTGATGACCCAAAGCCACCATGGCGTCTCGATTGGGAATTCGCCGAATCTAGGGGATGAGGATGACACTCAGATTCTAGGTCGAAGGATTTGGCGAATTCTACCTTACGTTCGCCCCTATCGCCGTCGTGCCGGGGTCGGAATTGCAACCAATATGCTCGCCCGAGTCTTCGATTTGGTTCCATTCATCTTCATTGGTTTCGCGGTCGATTACTACAGCGGCCTCGCCTCCGAGGGTCGTCTAGGTGAATTCCGAACCTTCCTTGATGAGCACTTATTGGGTCATATTAGCGATAATCAATCGTTCTCTTATGGCGTTCTGATTTTCCTTGGATTCGCCGGCCTCGCCATATTCCAAGGTCTGTCTGAGTATTGTTGGCAAACACTGGGTTACAAGGTCCAGCACGATCTAAGAATGGATGCGACTCGCAATCTCATTCGCATGGAAGCTTCATACTACGACTTGAGGCAAACGGGCGTTCTCATGTCTGTGTTGTCTTCAGATGTCAATCAATTGGAAGATGTCATCTCGGACTCCTCCACATCCATCATTCGAATTTTCACCACGTTCATCACTGCCTTCGCCATTCTCATGATGATGTCATGGAAACTGACAGCCGTTCTCTTCGGTCCGCTCGTCGTCATCTTCCCAATGGTGTATCTTTTTTCGACCCGTGTGCAGCGCAAGTATCGCAAACAACGAGAGTCGACAGGTGGCATCAATGCTGTTCTCGAGAATGTCATCTCTGGCATTGCTGTGGTTCAGGCTTACAATGCACAGGAATGGGAGACCACCCGAGTCTCGAATGAGAGTGAGGGCTACCGAGATCAGGCTATCGGCGCGAGTCGGGATCGCAATCGCTTCATCCCCGGTCTGTATTCAGTTGCTGGAATCTGCTATGGCCTGCTTGTCTCAGTCGGTGGTTGGCTGATGAAGGACGGTGACATCTCGACGGGTGCCTTCGTGACCTTCCTACTGATTATGACACGCCTGTCGATGCCATTGTTCATCTTTGGAATGCTGGTCAATCAATTGCAACGAGGTGAGGCGGCTGCTCGCCGGGTCTTCTCCATGGTTGATTTGGAGCCGAGCATTGTCGATAAAGAAGGTGCAACCGCTTTGGATGGACCGATTGAAAGCATCGAGTTTTCCCATGTCCAGTTCACATATCCAGGGACAGATACACCTGTACTGAATGACATCTCATTCAAGGTTGGACACGGTGGTTTCCTCGGTGTGATGGGTCACACTGGCGCAGGTAAATCGACAATTCTCAAATTGATTCTACGCTATTACGAGCCAGATTCTGGAGAAGTTCTTGTCAATGGCCGCAACATACAGGACATTACTTTGGACAGCGTTCGTAATCAGATGGGCTTCGTCAGTCAAGACCCGTTCCTCTTCTATGGCAGTATCCGGGACAATGTCGTCTATTCTCGTGAAGCATCGGAGGATGAGATTGAGATGGCTCTCCATCTGGCCGGTGCAGATGAATTCGTTGTCGATATGGAACAAGGAATCGATACCCTCGTTGGTGATCGAGGCGTCATGCTCTCTGGTGGTCAGCGAGCCAGAATCTCCTTGGCTCGTGCGATGTTGATGAAGCCAAGTTTGTTGATTTTAGATGAGGCATCCAGTGCATTGGATGCTGAGACAGAGCGCCGGATCCAATCCAATCTCCTAGGCACAGGCGAATCCCGCACCACCATTGCTGTCGCACATCGTTTGTCCACCATTCGGAATGCTGACGAGATTCTCTCCATGGTCGATGGCGCCGTTGTAGAACGAGGTACACACGATACCCTTGTGGCCAACAATGGTGTCTATTCCAGCCAATGGGCAATTCAAACTGGAGCACTTGAGGAGGAGTAGCTCCGTGACAGAGATTGATTGGATTCTCATCAATCCCGGCAAAGCATGGCTGGGGGACAATCGTGGCGCTCTTATGCATGCGGCCAACGGTCCCCGACACGAGATTCGTATCGAACAGGAATTCGAGATTAGTGCATCTCCCATCACGTTCGCTCAATGGACTGCCTTGACGGGACAGCCAGCAGCGGGCGACACATCAGAGAATCCTCTGAATCGGTTAACACCTCTGATGATTGAGGCTGGACTTCTTGGAGTTGAAGGGAATCCTCGTCCTCCTTCGGAGGCTGAATGGGCCCTCGCATCAGCACAGGGTGCCATAGCACCAGGTGACATTCAGATTGAGGTGTTGAGCGACCGCCCACCTCGAAGTGGTTACTGGGGTGCGCCGTGTGACGGACGACCCTGGCTTGCTCCAATGCGAGGGGGTGGAATTTCAGATCATACACCCCATGTGACTCGAATCTGGCGCAATACAGGTACGATACGCGGCGCAACACCACGGGGCGTCTCTCGACCACAGATGGGTTTCCGATTGGTCCGCTCTCCTCTTCCAGAGGGTGAATTACTCATGCCAGTCGCGCCCCCACGAAATGAACTCATCATTCGCGAATCGATGATTGCAATGCTCATTGGCATCATTCCAAGTTTCACTTGGGCATACTTCAACGCCAGTTCTCGATACCTTTCGGAGAGTTGGCTGAACATTGCGGTGGGTGGAATTTTCTTTTCTCTCATGACCGCATTGATTTGGCGACCAAATTCCCCATCCTATTCAATTCAAGACGAACAGATGCGCAGACTCTAGGTCCGGTCCTTGTCGTCAATTTGCAGCCCCGCGTTCTTGGTGATGTAGAGTCTCCACCCAGCGGTCAGGCCCCCCATACCATACGACCAATGCATCAGGAATGTCATCAGTGGGGCCATTAGAATCGTCGACATACTTCGAGAGGGCGACGTGCCGAACCCGGCTCCCAACCAACACAGAATCACATACAAACCTGCGAGACTCACTGGAAGATGAACCATCGTTCTAGATGTGCCCATGGGGACCGTTTCAAGTGAGATGTCCCATACATTTGGCCATGCCAAACCACCGTTGAATGCACCGCACAAGAAAGAGGCCAATGCAGCTATCATCAAGATCGGGAACATCCCCACGGCTGTGTGACTCCATGATTTCATACCTGGATGCAAATCGCTGGCCAGAATACGAACAAGGCCGTAGTTGCGAATCTGCTTTCGAACACGCCCGGGGTCTCTTCGTCGATGCCACATGATTGCGTCGCGATCTTGCCACAGTCGATACCCTGCTTTCTCGATTCGATAATCCATCATCGCGTCCTCACATCCAATCGCACCTTTGTCGAATCCTCCAACTTCGTCGAGTACAGATTTTCGATACGCAGCGTTGACACCGGGCAATTGTTCTGCCTTGGTCAACCTCTCAGTACCACGATTTCCATAGTTTGTTCCGGCTGTGACCCACTTTGAACAGAATGTCACATCGATGACTCGCTGCCAGAAAGTCGACCGTTCATCAGAGGGTGCGAAATTCGGCCCTCCGACCCCCGCAACATCCTCCCGCTCAAACCATGGGACTAGATTCGCCACCCAATCTTCCGGGACCCAAACATCATCATCAGTGAACAGAACAATATCGCAATCGACGATTCCGAGTGCAACGTTACAGGCATCGGCTCTCGTTCGACTTCCTGCATCATCAATCCATGTCGCGCCTTTGGCGCTAGCCACAGCCTCACCGGGATCCCCAGTCGGGCCGACGATGGCTATCTCTAGAGCTCCCTCCCAAGTTTGATTGGTCAGGCCATCGAGAGCCATTTCCAACTCTTTGGCATTGCGCAAAGTCGGTATGATGACACATACACGCGGACTAGCCATGGTCTGCGCGGGTTCACGCATCGCCTTCAATTCTTGGTGCGAGGAAGTAGACGCAGCGTCCGGCTCCGTCTGCAAATTCAAATTCCAACCGTAGCGGGTGATTTTCGTTGAAGAACAGGGTCACACTATCTACGATTGCTTCCATTCGCTTGGCCATTGGATAGAGGAGTGAGAGACTGTATTGGCTCTTGACTGGGCCGTCACAGACCAAATCTTCCAATTCCCCTGCATCGTAAGAGACGTTGACTGTATCGGTATCTCCACTGACGTTGACTCCAAAGGATTGTGCGTTGAGGGAGATTGTTGCGAGGTCACCCACCTGTTTGGCTGCCCGTAGAGCGCGACTGAACTTGACTGCAGAGAGTTTGACAGAACTGTGCAACTCTACATCCGGAACGCGTGGTTCAAGCATTGTGGCCCGATCCAATGGGCGAATCGTTCGATTGATCTCACCGACTTGGATGTTGACTCGCCCATCATTCTCATCGTAGTTCATCTCAATGAGGTCTCCGGGTTCAGCCAAACCAATCAAATCTCGAAGTTTCACCAATTCAAACCCAATGGTGCAGGGTTCACATTCCCATGCCTCAAAGGCTGCAGAATCGATTTCCATTCGGACCATAGCAACATGCATTGCATCGACTGCACGCACCTCGATATGACCTTCTTCAAACTTGAATTTGGCATCTTCTACGAGAACCGTGAGAATCTCCACGATGGTTCTCATGGTGTCTTGCTTGGCAGTGATATTCAGCATCCGTCCACCGTATCCATCGAGTTCTGAGCAGAGGGGGCTCAAAAGGGTTCACTTCAGAACACCTACGGTGTTCAAGCGCAGAACTCAGTATTCGCGCCATCCATGCCCGCACTCACCACAGGTCAGGATGCGTGTTTCAGGCTCGTCTGAGGAGCGGGTTTGCTGTAGTTCTGCGTAGACCTTGTCTGTGTCACATTTGGGGCAGACATAGGTGTTCGTTGTCAGAACACCCCGCTGCTGGTCCGCATCTTCAATGACCCTTCGGTCCCGAGCTTCCGCCTTGCTGCTAGAGGCTGCTTTAGAGATGTCAATTTCTGTCCCATCTTCCATTGTAATCTTGTTTTCCGAACCACCGTGATAACCACATTCGTAATTGGGGCACTTGATTTTCCCAGAGGGGTCTGGGAATGCTAGTGTTCCACATTCGGGACAGAACATGGGCGCACCGGTGAACTAATCACACTTGAAACATACGATGTTCAGTATTGCCCATGTATCGTTCCGCACGGACTTTGAAGGAGAGGGGTCTGCGTGAAGCGTGCAACTGGTGTGGGATTGGCGATTGGCTCGCGTTTACGATGATGATGAACGTATCATTGACGAGTGTATATGGGATGGTGTTCAAAGCACTTCAGCCTTGGTCGAGCGCCTCTCTTTGCTCATGGAAGGTCGGATGACCCCTGAGGCTCGAACGCTTGCAGATCGTTTTCCCGACGCGAAGACATCGCAACCCGTGTCGTTCGATTCATGGCCAGAGTTGGATGCCTCCTCCTCCGCTTTGTTACAGGAGGCATCACTGAAACTTGCAGAGCGGGGTGTTGCAGAGACGGCCGCCGATCCTGACCGCCGCCTAGAGTATCTTTCAAGGGCGTTGGATGAAGCTCGTGTATCCCAAAACTCACTTGAATCAAACCTTGTAGAATGGGTCGGTCTCTTTCTCCCAACCTTGAATTTGGATGAACACCGTCCTTCCATCGTTTCCGCAATCGCCGCCTCATCGAATCTACAGGAATTATCTGAACTTCTAGAGGTCAAATCGGCTGATGTTGATGTTGGCACAAAGGAGTGGTCCGGTCTCCATTCGTTGGCTGAATCGGCAGTGGATCTCACCACTATCGTGGGGAAATTGGAGGATTCGGTTAGCGAATTATCGCTTGCTTACTTACCTTCACTATCCGCTCTGATTGGACCACTATTGGCTGCCAAGTTGTGTACGACCGCACATGGGCGGGCTCGTCTGGCCCGACTTCCAGCCAGTACCATCCAGATTCTTGGTGCAGAGAAGGCCTTCTTCATGCACCTTCGTCAAGGCACCAATCCACCCAAGCATGGTCACATCTTTCAACATCATTGGATTAGTCGTAGCCCAAAATGGACCCGCGGTCCCATCGCCCGAATGCTTGCATCAAAGGTAGCCATTGCCGCCCGAGTGGACCACTTTGGGGGCGAACCGTGGACTTCGAAACAAGTCGCCGAAGTCGAGAAGAAAGTGGGTGAAATTCGGGCTCGTAGAAGTCGACGGTGATTCAATGAAAACCTTCTCTGATCGAGTCCGAATCGATGGCCGAAGTTTGTGGTCTAGAAATGCCGTGAAAGGCACCAGTCTCCGGGGTGAGCGTCTCAAGCGAGATGGACGAAAGGAGTGGCGTCAATGGAATCCCCGTGCCTCAAAACTTGGTGCTGGATTGTTGAAAGCCAGCGAACGTGGCCTGCTCCCCGAACCTGGCGCAACATGTCTGTATCTCGGTTCAGGCACGGGACGACCATCAGTCACCTGCACGATCATGTGTGCGCGTCCAAGAATCACCTCGGTGGGTCGATTGTTGCCGTCGATATCTCTTCACGATGCATTCGTGATATCATTCGTCTATCCTCGACTCGCCCAGGCATCCTTCCGATTTTGGCGGACTGTCGCAATTCTACTCAAATTTCTCCATTTGTCACAACCAAAGTTCCATGGCTGTTCCAAGATGTCTCACAATCAGGTCAAGTTGAGATGTTCATCGAATCTTGTCATCAATTCTTGGCTCCCGGTGGAACTGGAATACTTTCTCTGAAATCCGCCAGTGAGCGTGATACAGCCGGGGCGTTCAATCACGCAGAACAATCCCTGATTGATTCAGGGTTCACCTTGGTGGAGAGAATCGATCTCTCTGGCTGGGAAAACCAACACGTCCTTTTCCATGTGGTGTACTGATGCCGGAGTTGCCCGAAGTTGAGACGGTGCGCCGCGGTCTCTTGATTCATGTCGGCAAGCGAATCCTTTCTGTGGAACTCAATCGCCCAGACCTTCGTTTCCCATTTCCAGAAGATATGGATTCCATCGCCGGTCACAAAATCCTCGGCATCGATCGTCGAGCGAAGTATCTGTTGATTCGATTGGAAAACGATTTGACTTGGCTCGCCCATCTTGGGATGACTGGACGTTTCGGTCACTCATTAGAGGGAAAGCACGACCACGTCGTGGTCGACTTCGTCGATGGTTCACGACTGGTGTATACCGACCCTCGTCGATTCGGAATCAAGGATTTGATTCGGGGCGGCAGCAATCATCCCTTGCTTGACCACTTGGGCCCTGAACCCCTTGGCGATGAATGGAATGCTCAGTATCTTCACGAATCTCTGCGAGCCCGAAACATCTCCATCAAGACCGCATTGCTGGATCAGAAAATCATTGTCGGCATCGGCAACATTTACGCAAGCGAAATTTTGTTCAGAGCCGGCATCTCACCAAGACGGCTCGCGAAGAACATCTCAAAGAAACAGGCCACCGCCATTCACGATGAGACGCGCACCGTCTTGTTGACAGCAATCGAAGCGGGCGGTTCGACGCTTCGAGACGGCCAATTTCGCCAGGTCGACGGGACATTGGGTTATTTTCCACACGAATTCGCAGTGTACGACAGAGAAGGTGAGGAATGCATCTCTCTTGGGTGCTCAAATTGGATTCAAAGGGTCGTTCAATCGGGTCGCTCCACCTTCTATTGTGGGAGTTGTCAGCGATAAACGTGTGACTGCGAGCCAAATCATATACGATTTGAACGAATTCCCTTCCGTGTCCGCGTGTAGAAAAGTGCCGATAAACCGCTATTTTCGTATTTTATAGATGCCCCTCCTTTAAATACTCGTCAAAGAGGCCGCAAGCGCTCGATACAATCGGGTAGGATGGAAAAAATATGAACGAAAAAGGAATGATGGGTGAACTCATCGGCAGTTTGGCGGTTACGCTACTGGTTTTCGGAGATTGGGCAGGCACAAGTGAACACGGGTCTGCAGCAGCTGCAGGAGTCGCAGGTGTCACTCTGGCAATCATGTGGATGACCTTCAAGGGATCCGAGATTTTGCCAATAATCACGATTGGCCGCATGGCTGCGGGTGAAACCGACTGGGAAACAGGTGCATCGAACTTTGCAATGCAGGTTCTCGGTGCCCTCATCGGTGCTGGTGTACTGTACTGGGGCATGGATGTCTCGGGATTGGCCACCGGTGGAGCAGCAGACATGGCTATGCCCGATGTGGTTACAGCCCTCGTCGGCGGCTTCTTGCTGATGACAGTCTGGACGAAACTCGATGCATGGGGTTCTGCTGCTTTCGCAGCCGTCCTCATCCTCGCAGGCGTGGAATTGTCCACAGCGAGCAGCATCGGCAGCATCATCGTCACATCTGCATGGTCAGATGCGAACATGGTCACGGTCTTCGGGACCATGATCGTCGGTGGTATTGGCGCAGCTGCAGCATTGATGCTCGGCGACCAGATATTCGAAGAAGAGTGAGCCGAACCTCGGCAAACCCTCACGATGACACACAGGCACGTCAGAGGCGCTTCGGTGCCTCTGGCGGGCCTTTTTCTACATTCATGCCGGCTCAGCGTTAAAGACCGGTGGTCCGACCGATAGGCGTGGACTTCCCTGTCGACTTCTGGGGTATTCCTGCCCATCTGGTCTTCGAATTACTGGGATATGTGGCCGGTTTCACATTCCTGATGCGCGAGCGCCGCTTGCATGGTGACACGGTCGACAGCGAACATCGGGCCTGGTTAATTCTCGCTGCCTTGGTGGGTGCACTCTTCGGTGCTCGATTGTTGGCTCTCCTCGAGCATTCAAATCAAATTGGTTCTGATGTCCCGATTCTTTTCGTTGGTGGGAAGACCATCGTTGGCGGATTGTTGGGTGGCACCATTGGGATTGAGATTACCAAGAAGATCCTCGGAATCACGGTGCGAACCGGGGACGTCTACGTGACCCCTCTCATCATCTCAATGGCCATCGGTCGAATTGGTTGCTTCTTGACAGGTCTACCCGATGCAACCTATGGATACCACACAGATCTACCATGGGGTGTTGATTTCGGTGATGGCCCTCGACATCCGACTCAATTGTATGGAATTCTAGCATTGGGGGCGATCTGGGCATTCCTTGAGAAATGGGAGACTCCACTCATCGGTCAACGCTTCCAGATGTTCATGGTGCTGTATCTCATCTGGCGCATCATCGTGGATTCAATCAAGGACACGACTCCGGTCGAATTACTGGGTCTCACTCCCATTCAATGGGCCTGTGTTCTCGGATTGCTGTGGTTCTTCACCTACGGCAAGCCGGGTGAACGTTCAATAGAAGATGTCCCTCAGACGAATGCATGAGCGGCAAGATTCGGGACTACCTGTTCTACGATTCTGCCACCAGCGTGTGCTCTGACTGTCTGCGTCGTGCAGAGGGCAAGATCATTATTCAGGAGAACAATGTCTACATGGACAAACTCTGCTATTCATGTGCGAAGCGCGAAAAGGTCCTCATCTCGGACGATGCGGATTACTATCGTCGCTGCCGTGAGGTCTACGTCAAGCCGAGCGAGATGCCCGAACGCTGGAACACGCCGATGAAGTACGGCTGCCCCTACGATTGTGGCCTCTGCCCCTCGCATGAGCAACACTCGTGCCTGACACTCATCGAGGTCACAGATCATTGCAACCTCAAGTGTCCAATTTGCTATGCGGACAGCGGACCAGAGCGCAAGGAAGACTACCGAACACTCGAGCACATCATCGAGATGCTCGACGCCGTCGTCGAGAATGAACTCGAACCTGACGTCATCCAAATCTCGGGTGGCGAGCCCACCCTTCATCCGAATTTCTTTGAAATTCTCGATGCAGTTCGTGAACGCCCTGTCAAGCATCTGATGGTCAACACCAACGGTCTCCGAATCGCCAACGAACCCGAATTCGCCGCTAGATTGGCCGATTACAATCCTGGGTTCGAACTCTATCTTCAGTTCGACAGTCTTGAGCGAGAACCGTTGATGCGGCTGCGAGGTGCAGATCTTCGGGACGTACGCCAGAGGGCATTGGAGAACCTAGAAGCCCACAATGTATCGACAACGCTGGTCGTGACGCTACAGAAGGGACTCAACGATCATGAGATTGGTACCATCATTGAGCATGCTCAGTCTTGGACATGTGTTCGTGGTGTCACTTTCCAACCCATTCAGGAGGCGGGCAGACACGAAGATTACGATATGGCCAAAGATCGCTTGACACTTTCCGAAGTCCGTCGAATGATTGGCGAACAATCCGATTCCTTCGAGATTGAGGACATGCTTCCAGTTCCCTGTCATCCAGATTCCATTGCCATGGCATACGGGCTTCGCATGGGTCAGACCGTCGTTCCACTCACGCGCCATATCGACGATGAGACATTGCTCGCAGGACCTCGTTCGACCATCCAGTTTGAGCGTGATCAGGAATTGAAAGCCAAGATTCTGGATTTGCTTTCCACTGCGCACAGCCCCGATTCAGCCGGGCATTCTCTCGCCCAATTGCTGTGCTGTCTACCAGAACTCGAGATGCCGACCGAATTCTCGTATGACAATGTCTTCCGCATCATCATCATGGATTTCATCGATGCCCATTCCTTCGATCTCCGCAGCGTCAAGAAGACCTGTGTCCACATCGTCAGTCCCGATTTGCGCCTGATTCCATTCGACACGTTCAACATGTTTTACCGTGGAGATTTGGAAGAAACGGTCCTAGAACCGATTCGTCGTGAACTTGCATTGGCAGGCATGGCACTGTTGACACCAGAGGAGAAGCGCAATTTACTGGGCAGTTTACCCATGGCACAAGGAGAGGTCGCCGATGAGTGATGCGTCCGCACCCGACTCCCCGATTATTTCTGCGGACACCTCTAGTTTGACTGGTTCCCCTAGCGCCCTATCCGGTGTAGAGGCATTATCGGGGAATCCCCCCGACGCTTCTGCCGAGTACAACTATGTCACGGGCCCCGATGGTCAAATGTATGCGGTTCAGAAGGAACCCTTCATCTGGAAGAAATTCTTCATCGGTCTCGGCGTCCCCCTATTCCTCATGCTTCTCCCTATTATTCTAATGATGATTGCAGACACCATGGATCCGTGGAACGATGACGTTTATGAATACGACAACATCGATATGGAAAGGGGCGATGGAACGTCCTACACAGCGAATTACAGTATATCTGAAGACCGACACCTTGAGGGTTGCTGGGTGAAGGAGAATGAAGGGCAAAATGAATGGTATGAGTGTGAATCGGACGAATCTAGTTTGACCCTCTATGTAGTTACAGATCATGAGATTGATTTGGTTCTCGTGAATGGCACAGCATACTCCGCCAACCTCACTCTTGACGAGAACGAATCAGTTGGCTGGTGTGAGTTGCCATATTGGCATTCCGAGGATGCTTGGTATGACTGTCAAACCCAATCAGATGGTGGACTCATAATCATCAAGGAGACTTGGAACAATGGTGACGACAATAGAGAACAAGTGGGCCATTGGAATGCCTCCGAGGGTGTTCTGCACTTCGATGATGGTGAAGACCACGACTCAGAATTTGAAATGGAATACAATATTCGCGAAACGGTCGGAGGTTGGACTCAGCAATCGGGAATCATCCATTATGATGACGGGGAAGATCATGGAAACACCTTCGACATCAGTGTCGAGACCTATGATCGGGAAGCAATGGAGGAAGCGGATGCCAACTGGGCCATATTAGAAGCATTGCAAGTAATCTCGTCGTTGATGTGCATGGCCGCACCTCTCGCCGCCATCGCAATGATCATCTATGGTTTTGCTGCGAGCGGTGGAAAAGCGATGGGAATTGGCGCAACGGTGGCGCTTGCCTCGTATCCAATCATCGGTTTATTCGGTTGTATCATGGCCCTCTCGGGTGTACACTGATTCTGCATTTTCCATCGACGACCCCTTTGTCGACCCGCATTGTTCTTAGACGCATTTCGATGGGTCCTGTCTGAATCTAAGATTCAGAGTGATCATATGTGCAAAGAAACACAAGCCAAGTTGTATGCTGAAGGAATCGCCACGTTCGCCTTGACGTTCATTGGCGCGGGCTCAATCTGGGTCGTCGGTGGTGATCTTCTCGCCGTCGCTGCTGCTCACGGTATCATCCTCTCTGTCATGGTCACTGCGACGATGAACATCTCAGGAGCACACATCAATCCGGCCGTCACAATCGGCTTCATGGCGACCAATCGAATCGATTCCAAACTCGGTGCAAAGTACATCGCAGCACAATTGGCTGGTGCCTTCATCGCAGGTGGCATTCTCTATTCCATCGGCGCAGGGGGTGTCGGAACTCCTGCCCCAGGTGACACGATTATCGAAGTTAGTACTCAGCCAGCCATTCTCATTGAAGCCGTCCTGACATTCCTGTTGATGACCGTCATCATGGGGACTGCTGTGGATGACCGCGCCCCAGCAGGCATTGCCGGCTTCGGCATTGGTCTGGTGGTCATGGCGGACATCCTGATGGGTGGTCCACTCACCGGTGCGGCAATGAATCCAGCTCGCTGGGCTGGCGTGTGGGTCTTTGGTGACATGGAGAACAATATCGATCTCATCATCTACACCGTGGGTCCAATCATGGGTGCCTTGCTCGGTGTACTCCTTTGGGACAAAATGACACCAGGGGAAACTGAAGATTGAATCCCAATATATTCAAGGGCGATAAGTCAACCCATTCTGGGTTGTATGCCTTACATACGCAGTTTTCAACACTTGCCTGGACACCCTCGTGACCGAATACATTTGGGTGCAAAACCTGGGGATTATGGGCCCAAGAAATTGTATGACCCCACCATCCCCGC
>JAKUOE010000049.1 GCA_022449845.1 Candidatus Thalassarchaeum sp. | reverse complement strand
TGCCTGTGGTACCCGATACACCACCGTTAGGTGGAGCAGGGGCGTCGCGGTATGCCCAGTAATATTCGACAGTCGTTGAGCCAGTCGCCGGAGCGGTCTGTGCAGGGATTGTCGCCTTGAAGTTGCAGGGAATTCCCGCTGTCCGTGTTCAAATTCTAGAAGCGGAAACACCAGTCCACGAACCGGAATCAACTCGGTACCATAGATGAGGTGCACCGGCCGCTGTGGTGTTCACACCACTCGCGTCAACTGCACTCATGAACATGGTTCGAGCACCAGCCAGATAGGTGGTCTTACCATCGAATCCAACTGCGTCTGCAATTGGTGCCGCGGTATCTGAACCACCAGTGTACGAAATCTCAAGGTGAGGCTTGTACGCTGCACTCGATTGGCAACCGTAGTAGGTGTAGGTGTTCTGTGTACACCAGTACCACATCGGTGCGTTTGCCGAGTTGCGAACAGCCAAACCGAGGATGTTTCCACTGCTACCTGCTGCATTGCCGTCAATTGCATCCTGAACGTCAGACTCACCATTGGAGTTCATCGTGATCGAACGGATGCTTCCAGCGTTGTAACCGTAGTAGTAACCAGGGTCACTGAGCGTGGTTGCTGCAGACGATGCTGCAGAGGCTGCAGCATAGTTGTGCAGGTTGCGGCCGTAATTGCCGAGTTGCTGCGCTGGGTCGACCATGGTCGAACTCTGTGCGGAGCCACTCTTCATGACTGCAACCTCGAAGCTGCGGGAACCAGTTCGGTAGCGACCGACGTGATTCTCGTAGTCAACACCTGTTACAGTTGCACCACTTGGCACTGTGTTGGCCAAGTTGAATCGGTGTACAGCAGTTCGCAGATAGTTCTGATAGTAACTGGAACTTGTGCAAGTTGTTGCTGCGTTACCGTTGCCCTTGCAAGTGTAAGTGATGTACGAAGTAGCGTATCCTCGGATGTAAGTCGTTGAGGACCAGCTCGATGTATATCGATACTTGTAGGTGTAGTAAGTTGTCGAAGCCGTGACATCGATTGTCGGGTCGATCATGATTGGGTAAGAGCGATTCTCATCCATCAGCCACTCCGCATCAATCGAAGTGGTAATCTGGACGTGCTCACCAATCTGGACGATGAAGTACTGACCTAGGCCCGGTAGGGCTGCTGGGTCCGACTCGTAAACCAGAGGCGCTGGAACGCTGACAAGCAGCTCACCAGTCTCTACGTTGCGAATGTCGAACGACTCATCGGTCTTCATCACTTGACCCTCTGCAAGAGGGCTCGATCCTTCAAAGACGGCGTATCCGAACGGAAGAAGCATTTCTTCCTGTAGACCAAGCCAGCCATCGAATTCAGGCGTTTCAAAGAACGGCTGGTCACGAATAACCAGGTTCTGCTTGACCTGTGTGCCGGACACCGTGTAGTCCAGAGCTACGCCCTGGCCCATCGGATATCGCAACACGTTGCCAGATGTCTGGATGGGCTCTTCGGTTTCGTCGAGCTCATACAGCATCGGATGCGCCATGTCGCGGTCCATTTGCACAACGACGGGGTTTAGACCCATGCGGATGGGGTCGATGTTGTCATCGACACTAATTACCACACCGCGATTCACATCGTTCTCGAAATATGTGTCGAATGTGTTTTCGGTCACAGCCCACCCATTTTCAATCGATTCGATGTTCAGGTCGATCTCTTGCCACACACCTTGATCGTCAAGGTAGTGGATAGGATCTGTGGCCACTAAAGCGACCTTACCCTCGTCCGTCACGTACGTCTTGGAGGTTGCCGTGCGGCTTCCAACGAGTTCATCCTCAGCTGGATAGCCATACGAGGTGTAATCCACCTTCGCAATTTCCCCCACGTTGAGAGCAAACGGATCCACCGCATTATTCGTCTCTGTTTCGTCAACCGAAGTTGCCGATACAGCGTCGCCTGCAGGTGGTACCGCTTGGGCCCAACTCATTCCAATCATCAGTAGCGTGAGCAACAGCCAACTGCCGCCCAACACCTTCTTGTTTCCTTTTGTCACCATTCACATACCCCAGAGTGTCCTATGAACAGGCTCTGCGACGTTTTGACGTAGATATAACCGTATGGGTGCAAACCCTTTGATTTCTCAATTCTGTTCGCTAAACTGCGTAGATGTTAGGAATGTAAAAAATGTTCGAGAAAATCGTTGGTACAAACAATTTGTAACAATCTTTCTGAGGGTACAGATCCGAGGCAAAAGTGAGTAGAGACGATAGGCGAAACCGACGCAAGATGATCTGTTGAAGAGTGTTGTAAACGTGATACTGCGTGTCATTTTCACGAATTAGAGAAAAGGGTGTGGAAAAAACGGCCGCCGGAATCTGAAACGAAAAAAGGGGCCGGACCCCCGTAGGGGGTCCGGCCCGGGTCACCGCCTCAAGGACGGGTCTTGTTCTCGTTCGAGTGGCTGAGAATCTCAGTAATCCCACTCTTTGTCGTCGCCATCGCCTTCCGCACCGCGGGTCAGGATGTAAGCGCCGCCGATTACAGCAATCACGACCAAAGCCAAGATTGCGTAAACTGCGTTACCAATTCCTGCGTCATCTTCGCCAGCAGCTCCGCCGCCATCGATGACATCGGGGATGTCGAGCCCATCCTTCATATCTGCATACATGTCAACGCCTGGGTCGGCTACGTTGCCGACAGCGTCTGCGCCTGCGATACCGAAGTACATGGCTGCGTTGCAAGAACCACCGCACATTGCCTGCTCGGTCACAGTGATCGAGGTCGTTGTGTCTGATGTGACTGCACAAGAGTCGCCGCCTCCCAAGAAATTGTTCCCGGAAATGGCGTCTTGAGTCCCTGCCCAGCAGATGACCCAAGCCGATACGTCGCCTGTGTCTGTTGCATCCCATGTGAAGGTCAAGCCGTCATCTGTTGAGGTCTTGGTTGCCGCTGCGTTGCTGAGGGTTGGCGCCGGTGAGACGCTGCCGTCTGCAGTCACAGTAATCGAAGCGCTGCCTCCAGAGAGTGTTGCGCCACTGACCACGTCGGTGTTACCGTTCTCAGTCTGTACGAGGATGGTGTAACTCTCGCCATCTGTACCGATTAGAGTCCAAGTCGTAGTGGTTGTCTGCATGGCCGGCATGGCAGTGCCTGCCGTTGCATCACAGCCATCACCAGCGCAGTAGTACACATTCACTGTGTCCGTTTGCACGTTGAGAAGACTGTCATCACCATAGCCCCACGAAAGGTCAACCTGTGAGTCGGGCTTCAGATCTGCTGTGAGACCAGTCACGCCAGTTGCGGGTGGCTCTGCACCTGCGGTTGCAACATCGAAGATTGCGTAGGTTCCACCGCCGAGGTTGCCCGAAAGGCCACCGTCGTGGGTGTAAGTCATCGTGGTGCCGCCAGTAGATCCAGCAGTCGTTGCGACGTTGTCAACATTGGTCCATGGCGAGTCTGTAGTACGCTTGTACCACAGGCCCCATGGTGAGGTAGCATCGCCATCGAAGTTGATGGTGAGCGTCTCGGTACCCATGTCTGTAGGCATGAACACGTTGGTCACATCCATATCAAAGGACACGACGCTGTCGAAGGCGCCTGCGTTGTTCCCAAGTTGTTCCTGGGTGTATGAGGCACCATCAGTCGCTGAGACGTTGTACTGAATCATTGGTCCGTACACAATCGAGTAACTCATGGTTGCTCCAGTGACGGACATATCGACCGAGTAGGAGTTCCATACAGACATCAGCATGCTGGCTGATGCGCTGGCTCCGTTTCCATCGGTCACAGTTGCTGTGACCATGCGCTCGCCAATCCATGACATGTCGGTCTCAGCCGTACAGATCGACATGTCACAGCCATCGATTGGTAGTGACTCGCCGTTTGCAGTAACTCGAGACCAGCTGTACAACAGCTCCCCGTCATCTGTTTCTGTGTCTGTCCCTCGCGCGCGCATAGTGACAATGTCACCATTGATGATTGGTGCTTCGACTGAAGCACCGTCACGCAGGATGTCGTCCAGTGTCATGAATACGGTTGGGTTGTCGTTGATGACCTCGAAGAAGGTCCCACGGACGTTGTTACCCGAGTTCATGTCAGTTGCATCGGTTGGGTTTGAGTTCTGGCCCTGCTCCAATGCGACGGTTGCAGTGACCGTGTATCGGCCAGGCTGCAGGTTCACATCGATACAAGCTGTTCCAAACGGTAGAGCCATTCCAGGAGTCCGACCCAGCGCTGTGTGGCTGTAGTCGTGTTCTGGATCATCGTTGTTCAGACATTCGTTGGCCAAAGGAGAGGCGCCATTGAGGGCGTCTGCGCCGTTCTCGTCAGTGACGCTGAACGTGACTGACCAGTCGTAGTATGTGTCTTCGGACATTCCGCCGTAGACAACACTCGCTATGATGCGCTGGTCCCCGACGTTCAGTGTTCCTTCGGTGGCCTCGTTTGCGCCACCGGTGAGAGAGGATACTGCGACATCGTGGAATACGCTGAAGTAGCCACTTAGCATACCATCGTTGTTGCCTGTTCGGTCATCATAATCGAGAGTGTTCTCGACCATGATGGTTGCTGCGTTCTCATCCTCACCGCTACCGAAGCCGCCGCCAGTGGCCGCGACATCAGGCTCGTAGGAATCGAATGTCTGCATGATTGCAGTCACAGAGTACGAATTGACGCTGGACGCTGAACCTTCAGAACCAGGGTCACCCTTGATGACTCCATGGTAGGTGTAGGTCGTGCCATAGTCCAGAACGGTTCGATCCTCTCGACAAGGGTTGTCACCATTCGAACATGGGTTGTCCGCCAAATCGTTGGTATCTGTTACCGTTTGCTCCGGATTGGAGACATTGTGCCAGACGTCGACATTCATTGTCTCGCCAGCGACGACAGTAAAGGAACTGCCCATTGTCACACCGTTACCGTCGTTCAGGTCCAAGCCAGTCTGACCCGCATCGTAGTTGCCTCCGAAGTCGAGTGCTAGAGTGGTTGCTCGTGCTTCCCATGCTTCGGAACCTTCGGCCGTAACCGAGAGCGCGAAGTTGTGTGGGCCTTCACCCTGAGCCGCATCAGTACCGGCATCATCAGCCTTACAGTCGCCACCAGGGCCATCTGTCCAGCAGAGGTCGACAACGATGTCGTGGTAATGCTGTACAGTGACTGAGTAACTCATGTCATTGTTGGTGAGATCATCATCATTCGATGCATCGACGATTGCGACACTCACCGTATATTCGCCAGGAAGAGTAGGGGACCATGACAGGTCGCCGCCACTTTCTGCTTGGACGCGGTAGTTACCGCCGCCCAAGAAGTCACCAGATGCTAAATCATTGAAACTGCATCCAGTCACTGCGACATCGCCGGGACAAACCGCATCATCGACTGTGTCGATCACGGATTGCATGTTATCTCCGACCGGAGTAACAGTCACATGGATGTTGAATTCATCCTGTGCCATGTCACCATCATTAATGATGATCGGTCGGAAATAGACGATGTCACCAATGTCTATTCCATTCCGGGTGTTACCGCCCTGATCCACGAATGTTTCTCGTGGCTGCAGAACGTCGTGCAGTCTAATTTCGTAGTCAGCACGGCCATCCGTTTCCATTTCGTTCGTATCTTTCAACTCATCAGCGAAGTCGATGGCAGCGAACAGGCTGGTCAACATCAACGCCGTGAGAACAATAGGTACAATTTGCTTCACTTTCAAGTCCTCCCTCACAGTGGGTGCTTCGCCACAGAAAAATATCCTATTTATAGTGACCGCCGGCCCAAGTTACTTTTTTGACGTTGAAGTTGCATTTCTTTATTAACTCTGGAACAAACGATTTGTAATTTAATTCACGTCCCGTAGCGCTTCCGCTGGATGGATGGAGGCGGCCTGTCTAACCGGCCACAGTGTCGCCAAGAGTGTCAGTACATAAGCGCCGAGAACAATGAGATAGATTTCGTTCCAAGGCATGATGAACTCCGCGCCGTCCTCTTTGAGGAATCGATCGTAGAGGGCATAATGGAAACCGACACCCACCAGAGCTCCATTGAGAATTCCAAGGAAGGAGACCCATGACAATTCAATGAGGAATGTTGCGACTACCATGCTGCGTTGGAATCCGAGGGCTCGCAGAATCCCGATTTGATGACGTCGTTCGCTAACGTTGCGGATGGTGACGACGGCCAGTCCAGCGATTCCAACAGCCAGACCCAAAGCGAGGAAGGCCTTGAGGAGATTGAAGATGGACAGGAAGAAGGATTGGGCCTTCGCGAAAGCCACCTCGATGACGAAAACACCCACGCCTTCCTCAATCATTCCGCGTTCGATTTGATCGGCGGCATGCTCTTGATCGGCCACTGAGGTGCCTTCTGGTACACTGAACCACACAATTTGCGGCTTCGCATCGAACCGTTCCTCGGCGAATGAAGATTGAATGTAAATGCCGGGAACCATGATGGAGGATTCCTGCTTGAGGATGCCGGCAACGAATACGGTTCGATTGACCCCGGAGTTCGTCGGATCGCTGATGAGAATCGAACTACCAACACTCAGATCGAGGGTTGGGGGGAGGTCGACGCCACCAGCTGGCTGGGGAGTGAGGCTGGAATCGATGATGATGAGGCTCTCATCGGCAAGAACAGCCGCCCAGGCATCCTCTTGGGAATCCCCGAGTTCTTCGGCCCAGAACTCGAGTCCGAGGGCTCCATGCCCACTGAAATTCTCATCAAATCCACGTAACCCCACATTGAGGCGGTCCCCCGTTCCATCGCTTCGCTCCGCTGTGACAACGCCAGTGTGAATGGTCGCAATGGAATCAAAATCTGAGACATTCATTTCCCCCATATCCCAATTGCTGACATCGGGATCTAACTCACTGCTACTGAAGGCGAGAATCTCGTATTCGCCTCCAGATTCTTCACTCATATCATCGAGATAATTGCCGAACAGTGCGCTGTATCCTGAAAGAATCACGACAGCAAAGATGACCAGAGAAAACATCCCCATTGTCATCGCTGTACGGAATGGAGTCGCCATTGGATAGGCAAGGCTCGTCGGCAATACTGAGGCGATGCGCCCGGACAAAGGAGAAAGTAATCGAGATAGGAATCGAGTGACCAATGGAGCCAGACTGGTCAGTAAGAGGACGCCCGCGGCCACAAGGAAAACACCCATGACGATGAATGAGAAGGGGCCTTGCTCCCAATCAGCACTGATTGGATCGCCGTTCCACCCCCAGATAATCATCGATACGCTGAGCAAGGAGAGAATTAGACGAGGGAGAATGACGGGGCGGTGGAAGCGCATCCCACGAACCGTGAAATCTTCAGGTAGGATACGGTTGAGAATCCAGAATGAAGGTGGGACCATGGCGAGCAGTAGCATGAATCCACCCAGTAACCACCAGGCATGACGAGTGCCATCGATTGGATCTCCAAAGAAAAAGGCCATGGAGAAACTTCCCAGAGAAGAGAACCCTAGGAAGAGAGTGACGAGGATGGACCACCAAGGCAATCCTCCACTGTAACGAGTCGGAATGCTTCGAATGGCGGCCACCACATTGAGGCGACTAATCCACATTGAGGTCATCCATAGCGTCGACCAAGTGACCAAGAATCCAGCCGTGAAGCCGGCAAGAAGGCTCTGGAAGGTCCAATCAAAGACCACGTTCCACGACAACGAATCCTGGAACGATGTCGCCATGAATTGCATCAGAATCCATGCGACGCCAATACCGACCAAAGAGCCGACTGCACTGGATATCATGCCGAGTAGGGCACCCTCCTGAACGAACAATACACGCAGATCGCCGCGATGCATTCCGATGGCGCGGGCCATGCCCATCTCGGGCTTGCGTTCATCGGCCAACATGACGAAGATATTCATCACTAGAAGGATGCCTGCGAAGATGACGAAGGCCCCAAAGATAAGGAAGAGCATCGAGAAATTTTCACCCGCATCTTCAGTGGCTTCAATCATATTCACCTTGATTGGCGCAACGTTCAGATCAGATGAATCCAAATCGGCCTGAAAATCGGCCCATTCCTCAACAGTCTGCATGACGATGTCGAAGACGGCCGGGTTGACTAAACCGGGCCCTACGATGATAACCATGCTTCTGGCACCAGTGCTTCCCCCGCCGAGTAATTCAGCATCTGGGATTGAAACAAGTCCGAAGGTCATGTCCGCAAACGACGGTTGGCCAGGCGGAGAGGGGAGGCTGAGATCAGCATCTTCGATGATGAGGCGTTCGCCCTCCCACTGACCACGGATGGCTGGTAAATATCCCCGCAACCTCACAGATTCGCCATTTTGTAGATTGAGCGTTTCTCCGGCCCAATCGGAAACGTGGATGCTACCACTTTCCACATCGGGGAAGCCGAGGGTGTCGCATCCATCACAGCCGACAACCGTTAGAGGGACTCGATTGACGGCATCAATTCGAATCTTTGATGGTAGGCGGCCTGAGAAATTACCATCTTCGGAAATGGCCAGCCCTGAACCAGTTGTCACAATCAAACGACTCGATTCTAAACTAAATGCAGCATCGTTTTCGTTTGCAGCAGGTGGAATTGTCAATACACTTGACGAGAAGGCGGAACCGTTCCAAACCCAGAAACCCTGATTCTCAATCCAGATGGCATCCTCTGAATGGGCAACCAGTGACCCGTTCGGCAATCCATATTCCCAGGCTCCAGTCGTATTTCCATCATCGAGATGATGGAGTGATTGGCCCTCAACGACCCACGTAGAGCCTGAGTGTTCAAACAAATCCCTGCGCTCGACGGGGTCGGCAGTACAAGTTAGGCCAGTTGGTTCATCTCCCGAACAGGTCGTACTCCCGAGTACACCTCCGATTCTAACCACGATTTCATCGTCATCAACCGCGAGATCAACCCCGAGAGCAGAGCCGTCATTGATTAACGAAATTACATCCCAAGTTTCGATGTCGCCTGTCGAATAATGCAGCCAAACATTGCCGTCACTTTCTTCCAATGCGAGTGTGATCTGTTGATTATTGGAAAATGAAGCCAGTCCTTCAATGGAATGGCCAGTTAGATAATCGGAATCAGGGGCATCAGGCGCTAAATCGATGTTTCGAACACCCTGAGAATGTGCAATTAGTGCTGATTCAGGACCAGTCAAGAGGATGTCGCGAATCGATTCATCCGCAGTATCGTCGGGGCTCCATATCCACCATTGTCCATCGGCTTCTTGCAACGATAAACCGGAACCGGTGGCATACCAATCCCATCCTTCAGATTGTTCAATCGATGAAATGGAAGCTGAAGCCAATCCAGACACATTGAGCCATTGCTGAGCGATATTGTAGAGGGGGACTTGGAGTAATCCGACCGAATCCAAGGTGAATTCGGAATCGTTGACCAATGTCGTTAGATTGAACACCTCATTCTCTCTCAGTTGTCCGATTCCAGTGGTTCTCGCAACAGCGATTAACCCGGATTCAGAGTCGGACTCAATGGTGAAACCAGCATCCTCTGCAATCAGGTGATTATTCACAACAGTTTTGATTTCGCTTCGCATTTCGTCATTTCCATCACCCTTGACAGCAATTCCAATGTGAGAAATAAGATCATCCTTCGATGTGATCTCTTGCGCTTGAGATAATGTCGTGAACAACAGAGGCTCACGGCTGTTTCTGTGTCCGGTGTTCACATCAGAAACAATGTATTGGATGGTGAGATTCGTGGAACTGCGGACGAGGCCCTCCTCCAGATTAACATCGACCCAGTGAATCTCGATTTGGGAACCAATTGTTGCAGAAATACTGTCGGCAAGTTCTTGATTTACCACAACATGACCTTGATTAATTTCGATATATCGAATGCCGTCGTCTCCACCA
>JAKUOE010000048.1:1524-9836 GCA_022449845.1 Candidatus Thalassarchaeum sp. | reverse complement strand
GGGGGCCCAGTTGGATACGGTGATGGTTGGTCGGATGCGGTCGATTTCTTCCCAAATGAACCCAGTCAACACGCAGACCAGGATCAAGATGGCTACGGAGACAACCCCAACGGTGTCGATGGCGATCAGTGCAACCTTGCGTGGGGTGATTCGTTTGAAGACCGCTACGGTTGTCCCGATCGAGACAATGATGGTTGGTCGGACCCCGATGAATGGGGTGAATGGGGACCGGTTTGGTCAACCGAAGATGGCGGTGATGCATTTTGGGAAGATTACACTCAGTGGGCTGATTACGATACCGATGGCTACGGTGACAACTGGGCCGACCCTGAATGGAATGACTCACACGAAGAAATGGGCGTCGGTGAATTCGTAGAGAACGCAACGACCCCAGATTTCTGCCCACTTGAGACCGGATATTCGTACTTGGATCGCATGGGTTGTCCTGACATGGATGGTGATGGATGGTCCGCACCGAGTGGGAATTGGACTTGGGAATTCGACGGCGCTGACGCCTTTGACGATGACCCGACACAACACGCAGACACCGACCGTGATGGCTATGGAGACAATGCGTCCGGGTTCAATCCAGATCACTTCCCGCACAATCCAACTCAATGGGATGACACCGATGGCGATGGTTATGGTGACAACAATGGAGATGGCGATTGGCAAGCGGACAACTTCACTGATGATGCAACGCAGTGGGCTGATTATGACCGCGATGGATTTGGGGATAATTCCAGTGGGAACGAGCCCGACGCATGCATGAATCGCCCGGGCTCCTCGATGCATGATCGCTACGGTTGTCCCGACTCAGATGGTGATGGATATTCCAATCCAGATTTGAGTTGGCCCTCCCATCCTGAAGGATTCGCAGATGCTTTCCCAGGTGGGCTGAATGCAGAATGTGGTGAACTGTGTGTCACCCAATGGCATGATGTCGATGGTGACGGCTATGGCGACAACCAAGGCGATGGGGTGTGGCGTCCTGACTCTTGCGTGACCACACCGGGTACCAGTACACGAGACCGCTGGGGTTGCCCGGACAGCGATGGTGATGGTTCGAGTAACCCCAACATCGAATTGGGCTGGCTCCCTCATCCAGCAGGTGCTGCTGACGCTTTCCCCGATGAGCCCACTCAATGGGAAGATACCGATGGGGACGGCTTTGGTGATGAGCAGTCCGGCCTCGAAGGTGACCGCTGTCGCGAAACACCCGGCACCAGTCGCAGCGACCGATACGGCTGCACGGATACGGATGGCGATGGATGGTCCGATCAAGGGGATCGATTCTCACATGACGCCACACAGTGGCTGGATGCAGACCGCGATGGCTTCGGCGACAATCCCGATGGTCACCAAGCGGACAAATGCCCGAACGCACTGATGAGCGCAGGTGTCTCCGTCATCGATCGATTGGGTTGCCCCGACACGGATGGTGATGGATCTTCAGAGGCGGACGATGAATGGCTTGCCTCTCCAGAGGGTCAGGCCGATGCTTTCCCCAAGAATCGTGTTCAGTGGGCCGATGCAGACAGCGATGGTTTTGGTGACAACCCCATCGGTAGTATGCGAGATGATTGTCCACAAATTCCAGGAACCTCGACCATCGACCAGCAGGGTTGCCCCGACAGCAATGGTGATGGTTACTCTGACACATACGGGGCCGTACGGAGTCAACTGGCGCTGATGGGTTCCAACCCAACCTCCAGCCTCCTCACCTTCGCCTGGCCCTTGCTCGTCTTCCTCATCACACTCTTCACCGTTCGAATGTCACAGAAAGAGGAATCCACTGAACCAATCGAGGATGATTTCCTCGATGAGGGGGGTGATGTATGATGCGTTCTCGAATCGTGACTCTGTTCATGGTGGCGATGATGTTGCCGATGCTGGCCACGTTCGCCAGCGCTCAAGATGACAGTTACATCGTCGTCAATGGTTCAGGGGCATTCGCCCTTGACGAGAACAACGATGGCGACCTCGATTTGATTCGGGTCATCGCTTCGATCGTGACGACCGCTCCGAGTGCGAGTATCGGTGTCGAGGTCATTGCAGACAATGGTGACATGGCCATCTCTTTCTGGAACAACACGACAATCCAGTACGACGATTCCTTCATCGCCAATACGACCGTCAAAGCTTGGTCTGATGGAGAATACCAAATTACTCTACGCGTATGGGATCTTGAATCAGGTTTGATGATTCACGATGAAGATTTAGACACCCACGAATTGATGGCGAGTTTGTCTCCTCCGCATCTTTCCATGGAATTGGAATCTGAAGATTGGATTTTCACCGGAGACACCTGTTTGATTCATCGCGTCTCCACCGATCTTGTGGGTGCCCATTACGATGTGATGGGCATGATTTCTATTCAGGGTGTTCCATGGCTGGTGGGCGAATATGAGAGCCCACTCGATTGCAGTCGATGGCCTGCCGGTGATTACACGGTCACCGAGCACTATCGCAACGGCCTCGGGATGACGGCAACTGCGACACTATCGTTCGCCATCCACGTCCATCCTCCACCCGCATTCATCGTCAATCAAACGGGTCGCAGCACGGAGTCTGGAACACCATGTGACCTTGAGGCCATCGCGACCGAAGAAACCGTCATCGAGGAGATGTCGATTCTTTGGGAAGTGGCCGATCCCGCACAGGATTTGATGTCGCACGAAGACATGGAGGTACTCGACTGTACAATGTGGAGCCCTGGCGTCCACAAGGTGCGTGTGACCCTCACCAGCCCGCAAGGACGTGAGACCACCGTTGGTCTCAACGTGGTTCGTCTCCCACCTGCTCCTGATGCCAGCCTCGATGTTCTCAATGCGAGTGGCGATCCTGAGCGTTGGCCCGCCATCTCAGAGGGTGCCGACTACAGTCCCGCACCTCTCGTGATGAGCCTCTCTGCGACCATTGCGCTGGTCGGTTCCGGTGGCTTCATCATCGCCTTGATTCTCGGTTTTGTTGTCGGGAACATGATGAATGGAGAGTCCAAGGAAGAGGAAGACATGTGGGACACGCCTCAAGCAGCCCCAGATTCAGAAGGCCTGCCCTCTTTCGTCGATGAAACAGGTGTCCATTGGCGTCAGCAACCTGATGGCAGCGTGGATTGGTGGGATACCACTGAGAACCAATGGCTTCCCTTCCAACAGTAATCAAACCCGCTTGTAACCTGTAATTACAGGGGGCGAATTGAAAGATGGATGGAATTTTCGCGCTTTATGGGAATGTTTTCTGCTCAATTTGGTGACCGCCTTCGAACCCTCTCGCACGGCGCAATTTTCCTCACCATTCTGGTTCTTGCTTTGATACATCTGCGACCTGTGGTTGAACCGTTTATCATCGCCGTCTTCATCTATTTTCTTCTGGCACCAGGCGCACATTGGCTCAACGATCGTGGCATGCCATTGTTCGCTGCATACGTACTCGTCGTGACTTCGCTTGCGGGTTTGTTCATCCTCGTTGGAATGTGGTTATACCAAGACCTGTCGACATTCTTGGAAGGCGTTCCAGAATACTCGGCGAAATTGGATGAATTGATTGCTAAATGGGAGGGGGAGACCATATTGGGTTTCACCATTTCATTCGAAGGATTGAACGTCTCGAGTTCCCAACTTGAAAGCACAGTCCTGTCTTTGTTTGGTGAAATCAGCAGTTTTGCCAGTCTGATGTTGACCGTGTTTGTCTTCCTCGTATTCATCATCCTCGAGGCTGAAACCCTTCCAAAGCGCCTTGCAGCAGCCTACCCCTCTGATATCGAAGAGAACCTCAAGGACATACTCACTGACATTGGAGAGGGAGTGTATCGCTATGTCATTCTGAAAACTGCAGTGAGTTTTGGAGCTGGCGTGGTCACGGCAATCATTCTAATCGCCATGGGAATTCCTGGATGGTTGCTGTGGAGTATGCTGACATTCTTGCTGAGTTACGTGCCGTACATCGGTAGTCTGGTCGCCCTCATTCCACCGGCGATTCTGGGATTCCTACTCCTCGAACCAACCTCCGCGGTTCTATTGGTCGTCCTCCTCATCGTCAAAGAACAGATTTGGGGTCAATTCATTGAGAACAAGTTGTTCGGTTCCAGTCTCGACATCTCTCCAATCGTCTTGCTCTTAGTCACCGCATTCTGGTTCTGGATGTGGGGAATCATGGGCATGATTCTCGCCGTTCCTATGGCCGTTATCGTGAAGATTATTCTCAGCAATATTCCTGAGACGCGCCCCATCTCAATTTTACTCTCTGAACGTGCCCCGGTGACCGAAGAGGAATAGGCATGGACTGGAAACTGATTGCGGGATTGATTGTTGCAGTCATTCTGTTGTTGATCAATTTCTGGTGGTTCGCAATCGGACAAAAGAAAGCGCGATTGCACCGCGATTGGTCGCCCGATTGCGCACAGCAGGCCCACTTCGAGATCGATGGCGACTCTGTGACCCTTCACAATCGACGTGACTTCCCATGGCGTACGACTCGGGATTTCGATTAGAACTGGGACTCTTGGTCATTCGATACGAAGGATCTGAAGGGCATCTGGTACGTCGTCGATTATTTCCACAAGATTCGCGGCATGGCACACACGATGGTCGGCTTCGAATTTAGCGACAACCGCTTCCTCATGGCTTCGTTTGAGGTTCGCCGACAGAAGGGACAGAAATTCCATCCTTGGGCCGGCATGTGGAACGAGTTCGAACTCATTCTCATCTGGGCGACAGAGCGCGATCTTCTGGGTGTTCGCACCAACGGTCGAGGCAACGATGTCTACCTCTACCCCTGCGATGTGTTGCCCGAGAAGCAGCAGGCCCTCCTTCAAGCGATGATGCAGCGCACCAATCAATTGGCCGAGGAACCAGAGTGGTACAACACCATGACCGCTACTTGCACGACATCGATTACCCAAATCGTCAACCGCGTCACCCCCGGTCGGGTTCCGTTCACCTGGCGAGCCTACCTTCCCGGTTACTCCCCATGGACGGCTTGGAAGCGCGGAATTCTCACCAAGCGCGGTTCGTTCAAGGAGACGGTGGACGCCGCTGCGATTAGCGAGAAGGCCAAGGTCTCAGGTGTTGGTGAACCGGGTACGCACGACTATTCGGTCAATGTCCGGAAATGACCACGACCAGCGCCCCATCGCTCTGGATGTGAATCGGTCCACCCAGCGCCACATTGTGCAGTCCACGCGTGGAGAAAGCGAGTGGCTCCTCCTCAAGCGGAAATTCAACACCTGAGATGCTGACATTCGCACACGCTGTGAAGGCGAACAAACTCAGTTTCGTCCCTTCTGGAAGGGCCACCTCCAACTCATCGAGACAACGCATGACAACATGCTCTGACATGTGCAGGTGAATATCGAGTTCAGGAGGTGCTTCAATCAACGCAGCAAAGGCCGCGAGTTGATGATCGATTTCACCGCCTTCAACACCGACGACTTCGACGGTTTCAGCCCCATTCTCAGCCGCATATTGGAGGGTCTTTTCCAAGTCCGAAGAATTCTGGTCCGGTAGGGCGATTCTCTCAACCTCCGTATCGGTGATTGAATCGAAGTCTCCAGTGGCCAAATTGACCGCAATATTTCGAGAAATTGCGGCATCTGTTCCACCATCCACGCCGATGATGACGCCGCATCGCTCCGAGAGTGGCTTCCAGACGCTTTCCGGCGGCCATTCGCCATCGGCGCAAAGCAGCCACTGCGCCCCTGACATAACCTCGGATTGGGCCTGATGTTCAAAGGGACTTCTAACCGCTTGTCTGAAGAACTTTGACTTGCTCGACCCTATGGGGTCGAGTTCATTCCACCCCCAGTTTGGTGATGAGATGCGTCGTGTGAGTCTGTTCCTGACACTACTCATGGTTCTCGCTCCAATGACGACAATGATTCCTGCTCTGGAGGAGTCTACAGACTCGATGGAGAGTTACGAGGCGACCGACGGTTGGGGTGAATCTCTGGGATGGGATGAGATCGAATACGAAGGAAGCGATTGGTCGGTTCTGCCCTTCCGGGGTGTGAGTGATTGGGTCCAGAGTGCGATTGCAAATTTCTCAGATTCCGTCGAGGATCTTGATGTGGCCATTGGTCCGGACCAAGTGGTCAAGGCTTGTGGATACAACGCTGCAAATCAGGATTTAGAAGTCTACACATTGTCTCCCGATGGTACGACCACTCGTACAACCGTAGATTCGAGTGGAGACGTTGGACAGGGCTGTTCCATCATCGTCGACTATCGTGGATTTGCCCGAGTCGCCTATCTCGACGTCGATGCATCTGCACTAAAGGTGGCTAGGGAGAGCGATTATACTGCGACAAACGGATATTATTGGATGGTTCGAACTCTGGTCAATGATGTGACGATCACAACCGCTCCCGAGATTGCAATCTACAGCAATGGTTCGATTGCCATCGCTTATCGAGATGCAGATACCGGTGGTTTGGATTTGATGAGATACACCGGTTCATGGTGGCGCCAGACCGAGATGGTATCTGAGGGCGCAGCTGCCGACATGGTGCTCAACATCGATGTCAATGACATTCTACATCTCTCGTTTGTCGACACGCTCAACGAACGGGTTGCCGTCATTTCTCTCGATGGCGATGTCCGCACATTTTCCGTGGTCGATGAAGGCGAAGGCCTGGGACAACCCCTCGGCCATCACCTCGATGCCACCACGCGTGCGCAATTGGTGTACGGCATCGAGAATGGCACTGGTCTTCGCATTGTTCGTGATTTGACCGGACGTGACGATGGACGCATCTCACCCGACCCCCTCCTCGTGCTGGAGACCAACGAATCGATTGAATTTGGAACGGCCGCAAACGCAAATGGTGATTACAATGCAGATGGACACAGCGACCTCGTATACGGTGCCCCTGGTGCATTCAATGATGCGGGTCTTGTCCACATCCACTACGGTTCTGTTGACGGCTACGCAACCACGCCTGACCTCATCCTCATGGGTTCACATGAAGGGGCTCGCTTCGGCGCGTCTCTGGCGATGGTGGGTGACGCAGATGGCAATGGATACGATGATCTTCTCATCGGCGCACCCGGTCACAACAATGCGTCGGGCAATTCGACCGGTTCCGTGTTCCTGCATACTGGATTTGCGACCGGACTCAACTCGATTCCGTTTTGGTCTGAATCAGGTGAAACCCTCGATGGTCTGTACGGCGCCCACGTCGAAGCTGTCGGCGATGTCAACAACGACGGCTTCTCAGACATGATTGTCAGCGAGATGGGCTGGGAAGGTGCCGATGAGGGCCTTGGCCGCGTCCACGTGTATCTCGGCAATTCAACGCTTGAATCGGCAGCGACAATCATTGAGGGTCATGTGGACAATCTGATTCTCGGCTACTCTATTCTCGGTGTAGGTGATGCCAACGGTGACGGTTACGACGACATCGCCATTGGAAGTTCAAAGGATGCAACCGATGTCTCTGGACGAGGTCAAGCGCAAGTTCACTACGGCAGTGAAAACGGCATCTCTTCTACCGCGAATCGCACATGGTCGATGATGGATCAATGGACGTTATTCGGCAATTCACTCAGCGCTCTGGGTGATCTCAACGGCGATGGGTATGACGATTTGGCAATCAGCGAGATTTTCGTCAACAAACTCTGGATTTTCCATGGCAGTTCGACTGGGTATTCTGAGAATCCAACCACGTTAATGGACACCAGCAACGGATGGGGATGGAACATTCAGACCGCTGGCGACGTCAACGACGACGGAATCACCGATTTCCTCATCGGCAACGTTCAGGGTGAACTCGAACTCGTTCCCGGTACCAACCAGAGCGACATGGTGGACTCCACCGCCGATTTCTTCACGCGTAACGAGGGCGTCAACTCCCGCTTGGGTCGCATTCTATCGGCCGGTGGAGACGCTGATCGAGACGGTACTCACGAATTCATCTACGCCAGTACCACTCGAATGAACGATGGAACCACCTCTGGGGGTTCAATTGTCATCATGGAAACCCGCGATTGGGAACTCTCCGACCTTCCGTTTGATTTTACTGTCAACGATCTTGATCTCGCTGTAGATGCGCAAGGGCGCACTCAACTGCTTCTGGATACCGATGATGGATACTATCACTATGAGCGCGCGAATGAACTTCTGACTTCAATCGCTCCTTGGGGCATGAACGATTTCGGCAGTATTCCAAGTGCAGCCATGGTCGTGAGTCCCGCCGGTCAGCCGACCATCATCACCTCGGATGGGTCAGGCATTGATTTCAATCAGGCCGCTGGAACGATTTTCGTCTCGGATGAGGTGCTGAGCGGAGGTACTGCATCACATGGCAGCATCGC
>JAKUOE010000048.1:0-1514 GCA_022449845.1 Candidatus Thalassarchaeum sp. | reverse complement strand
TGAGGTAGTGTTTCCCTCATCTTCTCCAATCTGACATCTGGTTCCATTGACACTGACATCATCGAGAGCGGGATGACCATCGAGGAGGACATCGCCCTTCTCGTCGATTCAAGCAAAACCCCTCATATCGTGTGGAGAGACGCTGACACACACGAAATTAATCTCGCTGTACAGAATGGTTCAACCTGGGACCAAACCACCCTCGCCACCGATGCCAATGGTAGCCAGTTTGGCGCGCTAATCCCAGATCACAATGATAGCATTGCCTTGATGTATCGGCATGACACATCCGGTTTGATTGCTGAATGGCATGAAGGCTCCTCTGACAGTTGGTCCATGACCGCATCATTCGTTATTTCAAGCAACGAGACACTGGTCGACGGTGAGGCAATCATCCGAGAGGATGGACCAGCTCTAGAAGTCGTCTGGGAAGACAACAATTCACAATGGCGGCATCAGTTCATTGAATCTGGTTCCATGACCGAACAGAGTGTGCCGTCATTGGGTTGGGCTCCACTTATGGGTTCAGCCGAATTCACTTCGGATGGATTCCTCATTCCCGGTACTCTCGTCAATACCTCTGGCTCACATGTGCTCATCGATTCTACTGGTTCTCGTACACTGGACCTCGACTGCCGTTATACCAATGACATTGCATTGCTCACCGATGCTTCAGACGAAGATTGGGTGATTTGCCCGAATCCGACGGGCACGCTCACAATCAACACACTTGAGGGCCATCAACCCATTGAATTCGGTACCATGCCTTGGCAGACCGATTCTGCTCCCGCTGCAACCCTTGATTCGAACGGCACCTGGCACATCTTGTTCGCGACCACCTACAGTACTGTCTCGCTTCTTCATGGATTGGCTGACACCGATCGTGATTTCATTCCAGATATGATGGATGATTTGCCCGAATTTGGTGGCCAGTGGACCGATTCTGATGGTGATGGATTCGGTGAGAACCCTGATGCACCGAACGTTGACAAGTGCCCTACAATCGTTGGTTACAGCGCCTATGGTCACCATGGCTGTGGTGATGTCGATGGTGATGGATTCGCCAATGCTATCGATGATTGCACGAACAGTGGTAAGTCTTGGCGTGACACCCTGGGATGCCCAGATACTGACGGTGACGGTTGGTCTGACCCATCGGGTGCAGCTGGATGGGATGGAGACCGCCACCCGACCAATTGGATGCAGGCCATCGATACAGATGGTGATGGCCGATATGATAACCATGGCCCAGATTGCTGTGGCCAGAACGCCGAATCCGATGAGTTCCCTCTAGATCCACAGCAGTGGGTCGATGCGGATGGCGATGGATGGGGTGACAACTCCAGCGCACCCACGGGCGACAAATGCCCTGGATTCGATGGCGGCTCGATTTACGATCGAGGTGGTTGCCTTGACAGCGATGGTGATGGTTGGTCTGACCCTGAACCTTCGACCGCCTCAAATCCAAACGGTTGGACTTACAATGTCACACGATGCGACAATTCTTGGGTCGA
>JAKUOE010000047.1:5089-9894 GCA_022449845.1 Candidatus Thalassarchaeum sp. | reverse complement strand
TCAAGTTCTCTACCTGAGACGCGTTCGACAATTTCTCGAATTTCATCTGCACGATTACAGGCGATTCTAGACACATCAGCGAATTTTCCAGATTTGTATGCATCATAGTTGTAGATGTATTCATCAATCTCTACACCTAGAATTCCCAGTGACTCCTTGAATGGTTCAAGGAAATGTTGTGCGTAAGAGATTCCTTGTTCAAATCGTTGTACGTCGGGAACACCATTCTCATCTGGGGGTGGAATATTGGCCAACTGATGTCCGATATACTGTTCATACGAATCATCCAGAAATGAGTAAACCTTGCGCAGAGGGTCTGCATCATCGACAAAGAAGACGAATTCAGCATCCAATTCCAATGCTAGACAAGCCCGTTTGATGATATCTGAGGTGACAATCTCTCGCAGATGCCCAATGTGGAATTCTCCTGAGGGTGTGATGCCCGAAGCGATAACGTGCTTGTCACCACGATGCGATAGGGCCTTCGCTATGGAATCAGCCCAATGCATGTGGATTCACCTCAAACTTTCACTGCACGAATGAGCCCACGAAGAGGGACACTAGCGACCGTATTCTCCTCGGTCTTGTTGACCATCACGATACTGAGGACGACCTCTGCCCCTCCATCTTGGAGTGTTTTGATTGTCCGTTTCATCGTCTCGCCAGATGAGAGTACATCATCGACAACGACGACCCTGCGCCCGGCCACGTTGCCATACTTGTTCGAAAGATGCCCATCTCCCTCTTCTGAGACCGAACGGAAGATGGCTACATCCACATCGAGTTGATCGGCAATCGAATTTGCGAATAGGATTCCATTGAGGCTGATGCCGACAATGGTGTCTACATCCTCAAGTTCCTCAAGAACGATGTCAGCCATGATGGCTCCAATCGCGTTGATGCGATTGGGGCGTGCACCGATGGTGCGCCACCCGATTTGAACATCGTCCGGATGATCCGATTCGGATGCCCCAGAATTCAACCACATTACGGTTCGTTGTGAGATGGACAACTCGTCTGCAATCTGTTGCGTATTGAGTCCTTGTTCTGTCATTTCTGCGACCTTTCCTCGCAGTTCTTCAATGCTCAGTGCCATGTGAATCGGGGATGTCTGCGGGCGCGCATCCTATGAAATCACCGCACAGAGTCCATAGGACTCTATCTAGAAACGACCTGTACTGCCAAACCCACCCTCTCCTCGTTCGGTTCCGTCGAGAGCTTCTCGGTCGACTTCGACAAAGCGAATCTGTGGGACTCGTTTGATCAACAATTGTCCGATTCTTTCGCCCTTTTCGACGACGAATGAATCACCCTCTCCAATCCAATGTGCGAGTACCATGAGTTCACCTCGATAATCGGCATCGATTGTTCCAACACCATTGGGCAAAATGAGTCCACGTTTTCCAAGGCCAGACCGACACCGAACCTGCCCTTCCCAGCCGGGTGGAATGGCCAACACGAGTCCGGTGGGGAGCATTTCAGTCGTTCCTTTGCGAACCTCGACCCGTTCGACAGCGTGGAGGTCGAAGCCTGCGGCCAAATCACTACCCTGTTCAGGCAGCCGCGCATCCGGATGAATACGTGCGATTCGCACCTCCAACGCCTCGTCCATCCCTCCCTGCGCTGCACAGAGGAACATTGGTTCTGTCGGTGGTCTCAAGAAGGGGATGTGGGTGGGCCAGACGATGACGGACTTCGATTACGAGTCGCTACTCGACCGAGCCAGGGACAAGATTACCGAGGACATCTCGTCCCGCAGCCGTTGGACACTCCCTGAACCCGATGTGCTCATCGAAGGTTCTCAGACCATTTTGCGCAACTTCAACGAGATGGTTTCGATGATGGACCGGGACGCCGATCATGTCTATCATTTCCTACAGAACGAACTTGGGACCAGCGGGACCCGCGACAAAGGCCGTGTTCTACTCAAGGGCCGCATCCCACCACGCCGAATCAAAGAGCGAATCGTGGCCTATGTCAAGACCTACATTCTGTGTCACCAATGCAATGCGCCGGACACCGCATTCCTCCGCGAAGATCGCACAACTCTGTTGAAGTGTCAAGCCTGTGGGGCGACACGCCCAGTCAAACTCTAATCAGTTTGGACTGAAATCGAGTAGCACCTTTCCTCGATTGCCTCTGTCGTGGATATGTTTCTGCGCTGCCGCGACATCCTCAAAGCGATACACGGAGTCAATGACTGGGTCGATTAACCCCATTTCTAGCATCTTTGCTAGGGCCACCATCTGCTCGCGAACCACCTCTTCATCTTTCCACATGCCCATGTGAACTCCGAAGACGGATTTGTTGGAATTCATCATCCGGATAGGATCGAATCTTGGGGTGGTCCACCACATCTTGAGTGCGGTCAACATTGAGCGCTTTGGGCCCTTCACAGCGGAGGAGGCTCCGAAGACGTAGAGTCGACCCCCATTTCGAAGGGCTCGATAGGATTCCATGACATGCTTCCCGCCGACCGGATCCAACGCATGATGAACACCACCTACCTCATCCTTGATTCGCTTCACGAAATCATTCCCACGGGGAATGTGAATCATTCCCTGCTTTTCAACGAAATCAGCTTTGTTCGCCGATGCGGGTCCATACACTGCCCCCGCTTCCAACGCTTTGGCGATTTGTGCTGTGGCTGTCCCCACTCCACCTGCCGCGTGATGGACAAGAATCGAATCTCCTGGCTTGAAGTTGCCCAGATACACCAGCATGTGGTGAGTCGTCAGATAGGTGACAGGCATTGCGGCGGCCGCATCGAAGGAAACATTGTCTGGTAGTTTCCAAACCCGGTTGGAATCGACCGCCACCTGTTCTGCATATCCTCCGAATCCAGACAAGGCAACGACTCGATCACCGCCGGAGAGTTCTGTGACCCCCTCACCCAATTCCAACACGATTCCAGAAATTTCGTATCCTGGTGTGAATGGGAAATCTGGGGCTGCGCCATACAGTCCCTGACGCATCATCAAATCGGCGAAATTGATACCGGCACGATGAACCTCAATTCTTACTTGACCAGATGAAGGACTGGGCGCCTCTTCCTCGATGATTTCGATGGCTTCCAAGCCACCCCGGCGAGCGTAAACGACGCGCTTCATTTTCACTCCTCCAGATTCATTCTTAGGTGCTCTGCAACCGTTCCTGAACGAAGGTGTTCTAAGAGGTCAGGGATGTTTTCTTCTCCGGTCAATGTATACCAGACTCCTTCTGGATAGACGACGCATGAGATTCCATTTTCACAGAAGTCGAGACAACCTGATTTCTGGACCCGGACACCTGAGAGCCCTTCCTGTTTCGCGGCATTCTTCAATCGCTTCATGAGATCCATGCCGCCGCGAGTCAAACAGCAAGGGCGTTTTGCCTCCGGGCCTCTCTCGTGCGCGCAGATGAACAGATGGCGTTGATAACCAGGCGTCAATCTCCCCTTTGGGTCCTCGACCATCGTCTCTCACCTACAACTGATCGAGTTTGGCGGCCAGCACGAAATCTGATTCGGTCAGACCATCGATTTTGTGTGTCCAAATCGTCACTCTCGCACGCCCCCAACCAAAGTCGAAATCGGCATGATGGAATTGCTCTTCGCAGACGGCACCGGCTGCATTCACAAAGTCGAGAGCGGCTTGAAAGTCCTCAAAGGACCAGGTTCTCTCAAGATGGTGTCCATCGACGACCTCCCAATCATTGTTCAATTGAGTCAACAGTGGTTGTCTCTCCGCCTCGCTCAAGGGGGGAATTCCCCCCTCGCAGGGGATGCACCTTTGTTCGTGCAGTGACACGCTTTCATCCCCATAGATGATCGTCGTCAACGCCCTTTGTCTTCTTCTCGACATCTTCGTGAATCTTTCTTCGGCGTTTCTGGTCCTCACGCTCAAACTCAAGCAGTTCATCGTCATCAATGTAGGCTGGACGCATATGCGCAATCAATCGAACCTCAACGATGACGTCGCGAGCGATGTGTCGATAGGTTCCGTCTGTGTCTAGAATCTCAACACTCATTTTGTTGGTGCCGATGAGCCGTCCTCTGACCCACTCTTCTGCACCTTCAGGCAAAGACCTCGCATCGAGGAGAACTTCGACCAAATCATCCCGACGCATTCCTGCCCGACGGTCGAGAAGTGGGCCGGTCAGAACATCTTCACAAACCTCAGGCTTGCCAAGCGACTCCCAAATGGAGAGCGCCCATTCAGGGAGTTCTGGTGAATCATTAGACATCGGTATCGCGCTTGGGAAGCACTGCTTGCTCTTGAACCGATGGGTCAACACAAGCCTCTTGTTTGAAGAGGGATGGGCCCCGCCGCAGGAATGAGGGGAACGCATGGTTTCGGTTGTTTGGCGCAACATTCCGACAGTTTTGACTGTTGAAGAGCTGCTAGACAAGGCGTTCAGCAAGGCGAAAAAGGCTGGAGATGCGGTGGTCGACAAGGATCGAGTCTATCGCACGCGTAAGCAGATGACTCGAATGGTTGGGTCTGCGGGGGATATTCTCTCGTCCACCTTGGTTGACTGGGTCAGACGTTGGCCAAGTATCGACCAGATGTCGGAATTTGATGTTGCCATGGTCGAGGCCGCCGTTGGTTGTGACGATTATCGCCAGAGTCTAGGTGCTTGCCAGTGGGCTGCAGGAAAGTGCACTGAAATCGCGCAGCAGAATGCGAAGAAGATTCACCGCATGGTCAACTTGCCTCCCATGCACGAAACACGCCGTGAAGCCTACGGGAGAATTTCTAGTATCATGGGGAGAATCGAAGGGAACCTTGACTTTCTACGAAGTGCGAGAGATACGCTCCGGACCT
>JAKUOE010000047.1:0-5079 GCA_022449845.1 Candidatus Thalassarchaeum sp. | reverse complement strand
AATCTCGATTTCCTACGGGATGCACGAGACATTCTGCGCACACTCCCGATGATTGACTCTAGCGAACCTTGTCTGGTTGTCGCCGGCGCCCCCAATGTGGGGAAATCCGCACTCATCGCCTCTATGTCCAGTGGCAAACCTGAGATTGCTGCCTATCCTTTCACGACTCGACAGTTGCACGTCGGCCATTTCATCAATCGCCGAATGAAATACCAACTTGTCGATACTCCGGGCCTACTGGATCGTCCGATGGATGAGCGCAACCAAATCGAGATGCAAGCCATCGCGGCATTGGAACACGTCGGTGACCTGTGTCTATTCTTGATGGATCCCTCTGAAACCAGTGGAACCAGCATCGAGGTCCAAACCAATCTCCTCAACGAAGTTGCAGACCTCCTTCCTCAGACACCCCTGATTGTCATCGATGGGAAGGGCGATCTACTCGAGACCATTGATTCGGATGAGTGGGCCGCTGTTTGTGAGATGGAAGCAGCCCTGAAAGATGACCCTGAGGGTCCCATCCCCGAGATTCGAAACCCTGCGACTGGCCACCTTGTCATCAGTGCGACTGAATCGGCCGGCATCGAACGCTTGCGTCATGAGATTATCGAGCGAATCGGCAAGATGCGGCAGACGGACCCCTTGTCCCTGCCTGAGAATTGGCATGTTCGTGACGATTCGGTCTGAATCAGATTGTTGTCACGTGCCCGCAGCGTACGCAGAACACCTTGCGTTCACCTACCGCAGGCTCGAGCCCTCCGATATCGATGGATGCACCACAACCGGAACAAGAGAACCCGCTCATGCTTCACCCCACCCACATTCGGTTCTTGAACGCCACGCACCGCCTCAGTCCTTGCGAGCCTTTGCAACCATAGGGAAGGCCATGTGCACGCCAGAGGCGCAACGGCCGATTCCGACCATCCCGAGAACAGCCTCGACCCAGGTTGCGAGATGCACCGACCATTCTGTCGTGACGGTATTGTCTCGTAGATCGACGGCCCCCTCATCGCCTCCAGTCACGAATCGCACGCTGCCGGGGTCAAGATTGTGGGAGATTGTCCCTTCATGATTGGGACCCCCTGCCAAGCACGTGTAATCTGAAGAGGTGCAATTGGTCAGCCCTGTGGCACCGGGTGGACAAGTGATTGCATATTTTGAATCTACAATACCAATCCAGGCTGCATCATCCAGTTCCATCGAAATGTCAAGTTGAACGTCCAAGAGAAGGAATGCGGTTGGTACGTCTAAATCGGATTCGGACATCCCGGTCGCACATTCTTCTTGGGCACCCACACAAGGTAGCGCGGGAATCTCATCATCGATTGTTCCTGAGGCGAACCCGAAGAAGGAGACGAGTACGATGAGTAGACAGAGTGCACCGGTCGCAAATGGTAGTAGCGACATGATTCGGACCATCATCGACATCTCCACACCTCCTTATGCGCCCGCCATCAATTGTAGAACCAAGGCACCAACCATGATTGCTGGTGCGATATACAGCAGCATATTCCAACGTTTGCGTTGTCTTTCACGCGTCTCATATTCGTCTAAACACTTGACTTCGCCGCAGATTGGTGGATCTCTCTTCAGTGCGATTGGACAGTTGCAGACCGAGCAGTGGCGGTGAGGTGCGACATAGGCATTCGAACTGGCCGATTTAGGCAACCCCGTCTTCCCGCCTTTGCGTTTTTTATCCCCTTCCTTGGCCATTTCGACATTGGATCGAATCTGGTCGGCGAGTTTCTGTTTGTTGGCCATCTATTCCACCTCAATACTGGTCCCGATGAAAGGTTTCCCACCTAGAGCGTTCGCCATTCTCTCCATCTCACGCCCGTCGAGGACAGATAATGGTAGATTATTGTCGATTGCGGCTTGCACTCCAATCGGGTCGATGACCGCTGAACCACCAGCTTGACCATGGACGGGTGGGCCCACGATATCCTGTAGTTCTGAGAGAGTCATATATTCTATAGGAAGGGCACCTGAATCCACTCTTGGGTCTGAAGAATAGACGTGTCCAACATTGGTTGCAATCAGACAGCGGGCGGCTTTTGCCTCGATTGCTAGGCAGATTGCAACGTTGTCTGTGGTGTGACCTGGGCGAGTTCCACCCATGACGACCAAACTGTGTTCCACAAGCCCTCTGGCTGATGATTCAACATCATGGGGTATCTCTGCACAGACGTCGAGGCCGGCATTCTGCAGAAACTGAGCGACCATGGCTGCATTCATTCGGGTCGCTGTAATCCCGATTTCATCGAGGGCGGCCAGGTCGTTTTCGCCATCCCTCTTTGCCTGATCAATTGCTTCTCGGGCTGCGACTCCGCCACCAACGACAATTCCGATGGACACCTCGACTGCTTCAAGCAACTCAGCAAGGGCCGTCAACCACGCATCGCGCTCGCTCCCTGCGGACCCCAGCAAACTTCCGCCTAGGGCGAGGACGAGAGGGGCCGCCATCATGGTCCTCGCAACCGTGGCGATTCATGACACCTTCCCTTCCGGGCGGCTACGCCGCCGGAAGGATTGATGAGGGCCGAGTCGCCGCAACGGGTGAGGAAGCGCCATGTCCGAGGAACTTGAGATGCAGCAGCGCCGCCTCAAGGCGAAGAACGCTCTCGACGATTTGAGTAGCATGAGAGGCATGGGTACGGAATTGGTGACGGTCATCATTCCACCAGACCGGGCCATCCACGATGTCCGGCAACAACTGGCCCAAGAATTGGGTCAAGCCTCGAACATTAGATCGAAGCAGACGAAGAAGCATGTGTCCGATGCGATCGAATCCGCAGCCTCATCCATCAACAACATGAGAGAGACCCCATCGAATGGAATTGCTATCTTCACGGGCCACGTCATCGTCGGCAACAACAAGACGAGAATGACCACCGTCGTCATCGATGATCCGCCTGAACCCTTCCGTTCCTTCCGCTATCGATGTGACAGCACGTTTGAGGTCACGCAGTTGGAAGACATGCTCATCGACAAGACCTGCTATGGTATCTTCGTCATCGATCGCGGTGAGGCTGCCTATGGTGTGGCCAGTGGTAAATCGGTGCACTGTCAAGAGGAAATGCAATCCAACATCATGGGGAAACACCGACAGGGTGGTCAATCTGCTCAGCGTTTTGAGCGATTGATTGAGGAACATGCTCACAAGTTTTTCAAGAAGTCAGCCGAGCATGCCAGCAATTACTGGCTCGGGATGATCGACAATATGGAAGGCATCATCATCGGTGGACCCGGTGGGACCAAGGACCAAGTTATCAAGGGCGAATTTTTCCATCACGAGGTTACCAAACTGATTCGCAAGCCGACCTTTGATGTCGGCTATTCCAACGAATCTGGTTTGCGTGAATTGGTGCAGCGGGCTGGCGGCTTAATGCACGAGATCGAATTGGACGCGGAGCGCCAACTGGTCGACCAATTCTTGTCTGAAATTATGCAGCAACACCCGAAGGCGACCTATGGTGAGATGATGCTGCGGGCCGCTCTGGAACAAGGAGCCGTCGACACCCTTCTGTTATCCGAAGGGATGCGTAAGATTCGTCAGGCATTCACCTGCCGACAATGTCAGCATGATTGGCAGGTCACAATGGACCGTCTTTCCGAAATCCCCCCTTGTCCTTCATGCAATGCCGCGGCAGACCAGGTTCGTGAAGACCCAGACAATACAACCACGCTCATGGACGAACTCACCACGATGGCGGGACATTCATCGAGTAAAGTCAAACTCATCTCGATGGATACGGAAGAAGGGGCGACCTTCATGGAGGCCTTCGCTGGTCTGGGAGCACTGCTGCGTTACCCTTGGAGTTGATTGAATGCAGGCAATGATTGAATCCGCTCTCCCGGCCTTGGAATCCGCCATGTCGGCTGTGGGTGTCCAAGGCGACTTCTGGAGAAATATGCTGGGTCGTTCCAAGGAAGCCAGTCAGGGAGATCTTGCACTTCCCTGCTTCCCCTTCGCCAAGCAGTTGGGCTGTTCACCCGACGAAGCCGCCCAGCGCATCGCCGATGCACTAGAACTTGAGATGGGCACTGCTGTTGCAGTCGGGCCGTACGTCAACATCCGGGCCTCGATGGATTGGCTGGCCACACAACTGTCGCAAGAACCCGAACCAAAAGGCTCGATTCTAATTGAGCACACCTCGGCCAATCCGAACGGTCCATTCCATGTCGGACGCGCAAGAAATGCTGTTCTCGGCGACACATTCGTTCGAATGCATCGCGCCGCTGGATACGATGTCACCGCCGAGTACTATGTCGATGACATGGGCAAACAGGTGGGGATCCTTTGCTGGGCCCTTGAGAATCTCGATGAAAGTCAGGTGCTGGCGCTGCTCGCCGAAGGCGACATCCCAATCGAAGAATCACCTCATTCATCCAAGGATGACCACGCGCGCGTACTCTGGTATCAGGCTGCAAACATTCTGCGGGAGCAGGATTCTACGGTTGATGCAGGCGTGACTGAATTGGTGCAGTTGAGCGAAGAGGCCGATGCAGATGTCCTCGCCAGATTCGAAGCCTCGTATCAGCCGGTGTTGGATGGTATGTTGGTCACACTCTCTCGCATGGGCATCGAATTCGATTCGTTCACCAAGGAATCGACCTTCATTGTCGATGGCAGTGTCGAAGTCCTGATGGATCAGTTACAATCCTCACCACTACATGGTGTGGCTGAGAATGGTGCACACTTCCTCGAGTTGGAGAGCAAGGGCGTCAAAGGAAAGTCGACGCAGTTTTACTACCGTCGCGGCGATGGAAGCAGCCTTTACGCGACCCGTGACCTGGCTTATCATCAACACAAGTGGACCCGTTCCACTCGTCTGTTGAACATTCTAGGCGAAGACCACAAACTCCAATCCAAGCAAGTCGAAATCGCATTAGACGAGTTGGAGATTCAACCTCCAGAGGTCGTATTCTACGCCTTCACCAAGTTGGCTGATGGCAAGATGAGCACTCGACGAGGAAACGTTGTCTTCATGGATGATTTGTTGGACGAGGCTCGAGTCAGGGCCTACGAAGCCGTCAAGGAAAGTCGTTCTGAACTATCCGAAGAAACGATGCAGGCGA
>JAKUOE010000046.1 GCA_022449845.1 Candidatus Thalassarchaeum sp. | reverse complement strand
CTGACTAACGGATACTTCCTTCCATTTCATGCGCCATCTAGTTGTTGAGTTCGACCGCATACTCCATTGGAAGCTCTCGTGTAAATGGTTCAAAGAATCCGTTGACAATCAGTGCGAGTGCTTCCTCTTCTGAGTGTCCACGAGACATGAGATAGAACACCTGATCGTCGCTGACCTTGGAGACACTGGCTTCATGCTCAGAGCGACAGGTTGGATTGGCAATTTCCATCGTTGGATAGGTATCGCTTCGAGACGCTTCGTCGAGAATCAGTGCATCGCAGACGACGTTGACCTTGCAGTTCTCCGCCTTCTTGGCGACCTGCACCATGCCTCGATACGAACCTCGCCCTCCATCCTTGGAGATGGACTTCGAGAGAATCTTACTGGTCGTGTTCGATGCGAGATGGTGAATCTTGGCCCCTGCATCCTGATGTTGCCCCTTTCCAGAATAGGCCACAGAGATGACTTCTGCATGGGCCCCTTCGCCCTTGAGGATGACTGAAGGATATTTCATGGTCAACTTGGAACCGATGTTTCCATCGACCCATTCCACGACTGAATTTTCATGTGCAATCGCTCTCTTGGTTACGAGGTTGTAGACATTGGCACTCCAGTTCTGTACCGTCGAATAGCGAATGTGGGAGCCGGGCAGAGCAATCAGCTCAACTACTGCAGAGTGCAGTGAATCTGTGGAATAGGATGGAGCGGTACAACCCTCAACATAGTGGATTGAGGACCCCTCATCAGCGATGATGAGCGTCCGCTCGAATTGCCCCATGTTTTTCGCATTGATTCGGAAATAAGCTTGAACAGGCATCTCGACATGCACGCCCTTGGGCACATAGATGAACGATCCACCCGACCAAACAGCGGTGTTCAGAGCACTGAACTTGTTGTCAGCATAGGGGACCACTGTACAGAACCACTTCTTGACCAGTTCAGGATACTCTTTGAGCCCTGTATCCATATCCAAGAAGATGACTCCTTGCTCCTCAAGATCGTCTCGAATGCTGTGGTAAACCGCTTCTGATTCGTACTGGGCTGTGACGCCCGAGAGCCACTTTTGCTCGGCTTCGGGAATTCCGAGACGGTCAAACGTATTCCGAATATCTTCGGGGACATCCTCCCAATCCTTCTCGGTCTGTTCGCTCGATCTAAGGAAATAGGTGATCGCTTCGAAATCAATTTCTTGCAACATTGACATATTTCCCCACGTGGGCATCGGCCGTTCAGCGAAATGGTGGTAGGCCTTGACACGAATCTCCGTCATCCATTCGGGTTCGTTCTTGAGTTCGGAGATGTCGCGGACGACTTGTTCCGACAATCCACTGTCAAACCGGATGGTATGGTTCTCCGGATCGTGGAATCCATAGCGGTAATCGCCGACCGCATCACGGGCATCTGTATTCTCTGCCATTCAATCACCCTCTACACTCAGCCATTCATAGCCCTTTTCTTCAACAGCCACTGCTAACTCGGCTCCTCCAGTCTTCACCAGTCTACCATCAATCAAGATATGGACGTGGGTGGGTTGGACATGATCTAGGATTCTTTGGTAGTGCGTAATAATCAGACATCCTGTTTCCATTGATGTCGAAGCGTTGATGCCCTTTGCAACTGTTTGCAGAGCATCGATGTCGAGTCCAGAATCGGTTTCATCCAGAACTGCAAGCCGAGGTTTGTTGAGGAGGAGTTGAAGAATCTCAAACCGCTTCTTCTCACCACCACTAAATCCGTCATTGACATAGCGGCCCAGGAATTGCTTGTCGACATTGAGTTCTGTCATTGCTGCATTGAGTTCGGTTCTGAAATCACGAGCACCCGGTGCATCCTCTCCTCGAATCGCCTGAACGGACTTGCGAAGGAAATTGCCTACCTGAAGGCCAGGGACGGCCTGAGGATACTGGAACGACAGGAAGACACCTGCACGCGCTCTTTCCCAGGGTTCCATCTCGACCAAATCTTGCCCGAGATATTCGATTTCCCCTTCTGTGATTTCAAAGTCGGGATGACCCATGAGTACATTGGCGAGTGTCGATTTCCCACTCCCATTTCGACCCATTAAGGCGTGAATTTCTCCAAATCCAATCTCCAAATCAACCCCACGAAGAATCTCTGTATCTTCAATTGAGACATGCAGATTCTTGATTCGCAGAATAGGGTCGCCCGACATCATTCCCACCTCTCAATCTGAAGTCGACCATCGGCACCTTATCAATCCCTCCCCTACACTATTACGCACCTACGGTGCGGTCAGACTTAGAAGTCAGCAGAGACTGGGGGCTTCATGGGCGAGGATGACCTCACTGAGAAATATCGCTCAGAAGCGGCTGAATCCATGGAATCTGAAGCCGCGAAGCGAATTGCTGAGGTCGCCGATCCTGTTCGCGATGCTCGACTTCGTGCGACGGCACTGAAGGATCTATTGGATTCTGATGATCTGGTCCCTGCAATCTTCGCGCGACTCGGGATTGTTCGAGCCGCATTGGAAGGTCACGGCGGTGGTGTCAAGGTCGAGCAGGCGATCGCTGATGAGAATGGCGTCGATTTGATTCTCAATTTAGATGGGGCGTGCATCGCTTGTGGTGCGGCGCCAGGGACTTTGCAAGGCATCCAGAATGATTTGCTCGCCACCGGCGAGGTCTCCCGCATCCGCTTCAGCGCCAGCCTACTCGATACCTTCGATGAATTGGGTCGAGAGTTCGTTCTGGCGCACGGCGGCGTCACCTTCGTGTAAGCATGGACACAGATGGATTGACAAGTCAGACCATCCTCACGAGTTCATGGCCGATGCATCTCTCTCCGATATCGTCGAGGAGGTCGCTGCTCAGGCTGGCGTTCGCAAGGGTCCGGTCGAGAGTATTCACCCGCACGAGGAACGCTCGTCTGCAACCACTTGGGCGATTGCCATCGGCGTCGTTTTGATTCTAGGCATCGGCTTGTTCTATATCGCTGACAATTCAGGTGGCTTGCTCCCTGGTGACGACGGGGTAGTGGGCAATTGTGCCGACAATATCGATAACGACAATGCTGGCTTGAAGGATGCACAAGATCCAGGTTGCCGGCCCAATGGTCAGGACGACGAAGAGAGCTTCGAACACACCCAATAATCCATCCGAATGGCTGAAAGCCATGTGCGGGCCGGCTTGACTCGATGACACGCGAGGCGACGCCGTGCCGAGAGGGTGACCACGGCAAGTTCGAGATCACTGAACGTGATGGTTGGGCTCGTCTTGGGAAGTTCCACACATCGACGCATGTGCTCAACACACCCTGCCTTTTACCGGTCATCAATCCGAATATCCGAACCGTCGAACCTCGCGAGATGTGGGAGAAGTATGGATTCGAGGCACTCATCACCAATTCCTATGTCATTTGGAAGCATGAGAAATTGAAGGAAAAAGCACTGTCTAATGGAGTCCATGAACTACTGGACTATCCTGGTGTCATCATGACGGATTCAGGAACATTCCAGAATTACGTCTATGGAGATGTCGAAGTCGGTGTCGAGGAGATTGTACAATTCCAGCGTGATATTGGTGTGGACATCGCCACGATGTTGGATGTGTTTGGAACCCCTGACATGAGCAAAGAAGAGGTTGAGGAAGCCGTTCGCGAGACCATTTCACGAGCCCCTGCATCAATTCAGGCAGCGGAGACAACCTTGCTCAATGGGCCCGTGCAGGGCGGCACTCATCCCGATTTGAGAGAAGCGAGTGCACGGGGAATGGCTGAGCATGACTTCGCTGTCCATCCCATCGGTGGGATTGTCCCTCTGATGGAACGACAGAGATACCGTGAGTTGGTCGAGATTATACTTGCCTGCCGTGAACACATTCCTTGGAACCGTCCGATTCACATCTTCGGTTGTGGACACCCTCACCTGTTCCCTATCTGCGTCGCTCTGGGTGCAGATATGTTTGATTCTGCGGCATACGCCCTCTTCGCTCGCGACGATCGCATGTTGATGCCGTGGGGCACTGTCAAACTGGGCGACCTGAAAGAATTCCCAATCTCGACAGCCGCCCTGTCTGGTCATACTCCAGACAGTGTTCGTTCGTTGGCGGATGATGCCCGGTGTGAGTTGCTGGCGCGACACAATCTCGAAGTGACTGCGTCCGAACTCGCGCGTTGTCGACAAGCCGTCCGCGACGGCACGATTTGGGGTCTTGTAGAGGAGCGCAGTCATACGAACACGGCGCTTCGTGAAGCGACAGAGTATCTGTACGAAAATATGCCTGAGTCCTTGATCTCAGCCACGAATCCATTGAGGTCAGGTGGCGTGAAAGCGAGTCAGGACCTACCGACTTCCCCTCCATCAGTTGCCGCTCTGGGGCGCCTTCTGAACTCATTCGAATCCGAAGCAAACCGTGCAATTCTCATCTCTGGTGCATCCGGTCCATGGCGCGAGCGCATTGGTGGTTTGGTCCAGACGATTGGCCGAAGATGGCCAGACGCCGCGGTGTTCATTGAAACACCTCTGGGGCTGCTACCTTACACCTTGGAGGACGTGAGTCCATGGGCTCACTTGAATGGTCCACCTTCGATTTGGAATTCTCTTTCATTGGAGGATCGAGCTTTCGATCTCGAGGCACTGGTCGGTGAAGTGGAACAGATGGTCGAACTCTCCTTCAGCAACGATAAACGAACCAATCTCGAACTCATAGAATCCGCATTCGGCGAGGGTCTGGATGAAGGTCGGTCCAAAGCAGAATTGGACCGTCAGATGATAGAGGATAAAATCTGCTATTTCCTTGATGTTGAACGTCAATTTGCAGAACAATTACTTTCAGGTAGTACCTTTGTCTATAGCAGAACTCATAGGGTTCGAAATGTTCACTCAGAAGACGGTCAGCATCTGTTCTCTCCTCGAATGAGGGATGGTGGTTTGAGCCTGACACTTGAGGGCGCCAGACGATTGCAAGGCAGCGGCATTCCGACGGTCGTTGTCGACGATGACTCGATCCCTTTCACCCGGAAAGGACGCAATGTCATGCACGGTTTTATCGCTGATGTGAAAGGCGATTTGAATCCAGGATTGCCTTGTCTACTTGAATCTCAAGACGGGACATTCCTCGGTCACGGTGTGTCTCTATGCACCGGTTCGGAAGCTCGATGCTTCCGAAAAGGCGTCGCGGTCAAGGTCAGAGATGGGATTGGAGAATGATTGGAACGTGCCGGGGGATGTTTGATAGAGCATCGTCAGGTGAGGTTCCCCGCCGATTCGTAGAATCGACGGGGTTGGGCCAATGACAGAGGAATGGATTATCGAAACCCATGACTTGGTCAAGAAGTATGGCGAGCATCTTGCTTTGGACAAAGTCAACCTCGCCGTTCGTCCCGGAGCGACTGGACTCCTGGGACCAAACGGGGCGGGGAAATCGACCCTACTGAAGACCATTCTCGGTCTCATTGCCTTGACCAGTGGGGGGGGGAAGGTACTCGGTCATGACATCGCCACTGAAGGAGCCAAAATCCGTCAGAGAATTGGTTACATGCCTGAATACGATTGCTTAATCCCCGATATGGAAGCCATTCATCAAGTTCGGTATGCCGGTGAATTACTCGGAATGAATAGCAGTTCTGCAGTACAAAGAGCCCATGAGGTTCTGGAATATGTTGGGCTTCGGGACCAGCGTTATCGGGCCGTATCGACGTTCAGCACCGGTATGGAACAGGCGACAAAACTGGCTTGTTCACTAATTCACGACCCCGATTTGTTGCTCTGTGATGAGCCTACGAATGGATTGGATGCCAGTGCCCGCGGCTTCATGTTGGATACTTTATTCCAAGTTGTCAAGCAGGGTGGCCGCTCCATCATCATGAGCAGTCACCTAATGGATGACGTTGAGCGAATCTGCGATCGGATGTTGATGATTCACAAAGGGCAAGTTATCGCTCAAGGTCGAATCGAGGATCTAAAGGCCATCGATCGAGAAATTGAGATTTCGGTCTGGGGTGGCGCAAGCAAAATCGAAGAGAAACTGAAGGACATGGGTCAATCGGTTCGCAGAACGGGTCGTGTCATGAGAATCACGCGAATCGACGATTCGACCTATGGAACAATCATTCAAGCAGCAGCAGAGAGTGGGGTACAGATTCGAAAGATGGAAGATTACGAACCCAGCCTAGAGGATTTGTTCATTGTCATCATGGATCGCTTGGGTTATTCTGTGAAATCCAGCCGAGACCTGTTGGGTGGAGAAACACCGGCCATGGATCAGGCTGCACAGTTGGGGAGGAAGGTCGCATGAGCGGTGAAAACGATGAATTCGGCCTCGACGAACTACTCGATGAAGTAAGTCCACCTCAACCATTGCCAGAACCCGCTCCACCAGAAACCCTGCCAACCATGGCGGCCCCGTCAGAGGCCGAATTCATGGGTGAATCGGGAGCCGTGACTGGAAAGGCCCGAATGGAAGCGGCCTATGGAACAGGCGAAGGCGAAGGTCAGGGGATGGCCATGGTGGCCCAATCAGCCACACCTGGTTCGGGCACAATTTTTCATCAAATTTACCGCCCATGGCGAGGCAATCTGAATCCGCGCTGGGTTCGCAACTGGTCGATTCTTCGACACCACGTCTATGGTTTGTTCAGCAAGGGACACCGACCTTGGCCGATGACCACGAAACTGGTTGTCGTCATCGTTCTCTTCGGATCTTTACTCCCTATCATTTCGATGAGTATCGCTGCACTCACAGGCCTCGACGCATTAATGACAATCTATGGAGTGTCACGAGCCAATCTCTGGGGGCACATCCTCGGGACGTTTCACAACACGTGTTGTTGGCCCCTGCTAACCGCACTCATCGTGGGGGGGCTCATCTCAGAAGATCGACAATTCGGTACGTCTGCAATCTACTTCTCAAGACCGGTAACACGCACTGATTACACGCTGATGAAGTACATCTCAGCCGCCCTCATTCTCTCGATGATTATCGTCCTCTCATATTGTGCCTACTACGCTGCAGCCATCATTCTCAATAATGAAGGATGGGCCTATCTGTTGGACACTCTCCCATTCTTCCTAGTTGGCCTAGTCGTTGCTTTCATGCTGTTTGTGACCTTCACCAGTATCGGCCTAGCTCTATCCAGTATCAGCACAGGGCGATTCTTCCCTGCCGTCGCATTCCTCGGCATTATCTTCGGTTCCAGAATCCTTGCATTCCTCATCAAGTTGCTATTCTCAGAGGATACGCTGTATCTCATCAGTCCGTACGACAACCTCGCCCACGTCGGCCAGTGGATGATGGGACTGAACACCACCTATGAATTCCCGGCCGCCTGGTCATTTGTCGCCCTACTGTTGATGAATGGCGTCTCTTTGTACATCCTCATCAGCCGAGTCAACTCTCTGGAGGTGACTCGAGAATGATGCCTGATATTCACCAAGTTGGCGAAGGTCAACCGCAAAAAGAGTGGGCGAAGGTCCCCGAGGCCCCCGCAATCATGGTCGATCATGTCTCCAAGTGGTATGGGCAAGTCATTGGTCTGAACGATGTGAGTCTGGCCATCAGGGGTGGGGTCACTGGCGTTCTCGGAATGAATGGTGCCGGGAAATTAACTCTCCTGAAAATTGTCGTCGGTCGACTGCAACCCAGTCAGGGACAAATTCGATTGTTTGGGACGGATCCCTTCAAGAATCCAGCCCCCTATCATCGTCTGGGTTATGTCAGTGAATCCGAGAAATTGTATGACTGGATGACTGGCCTTGATTTTGTCACCACACTTGCTCGCTTGCATGGGATGACACGGGATGAAGCGAAAGAACGTGCTGAACACGTCCTTTCCTTCGTTGGGCTGGCGGATGTCGGGAACAAGGAGATTGGCAAATACAGCAAAGGCATGAGGCAGCGCGTCAAGATAGCTCACGCTCTGGTCAATGATCCAGATTTGATTGTCCTAGACGAGCCCCTTCAGGGATGCGATCCACTTGCTCGGACGACCATCATGAACGTGATTCGTGAATTGGGGGCAATGGGCAAGACAATTCTCGTGACCAGCCACATTCTTTCCGAGATTGAGAGAATCACGGAGCAGATTGTGATTCTGCACAATGGTCGCTTGCTCGCACTCGGCAATTTACACGCGATTCGTGAGTTGCTCGATCATATCCCTCATCGTATCCTATTGCGGACCCCCGATCCTCGCGAACTCGGTCGGACGGTGCTCCCACATCCATCTGTGTATGGTGTTCGATTCCCCAACCCGGGTGAATTGATTATCGAAACCAACAGCCTTTCTGATGTGCATCAGGATTTGCCATCGTTAATCGTCAAATCCGGAGTGAAGGTGACCGCTATCGAGAACCCGGACGACAATCTGCAGTCTCTTCTTGGATATCTGATTGGAGGTCGTTCATGATGCAACCTCCACCCGCTACTGTCGGCCCTCCGAAACGCAATCTCTCCGAGACGGTTTGGACAAAGTTGGATCGGAAAGCGACCGCCATCGCCGAATTCACCATTCGGCAATATCGCAAGAAGCGCTCAACATGGACCGTTGGCGCTGTTGGTGCACTTGTCTTGGTCATCGTCCTACTGTTCTACATCGATGCAATGAGTACAGGTATCGATTCTGTCGATGATGACGGTGATGGTCTCATCGATGAGGACCCCTCAGTATGGACGCTGTGGGAGGGTGGCCCCACTGGCCCCACGCAAGCCGATCGGACTCTGAAAAGTGTGGGTGATGTGGACGATGATGGTGATTGTTGGGCCCGAGAGAGTTTTGACCGGGACCAGAATGGAGACGGCATTGATTGCAATGTCATTTACGAATACGACCGCAATGGAAATCTCGTCAACGTCCGAGCTGACCGATTTGTCGACGAGGACCCCAATGATGGGGAATTCCTAGAGGAAGCAGCCCACCGTTCATTCCTTCTTGGATTTGGAAAATTTGGATTCCTCTTCACGTTGGGAATCTTTGTGCCTCTCTTCCTTGCGACCGGCCTGATTCGAGATGAGCATGAGGCCGGGACGCTCCACTATCTGGTTGGAAAGCCCATTGCTCGGGCTGAGATTCTGATGTATCGCTTGCTCGGCTTTATCGGCTTGGCCTGGCCCTATTTCTTGGCCCTCATTTTCCTCACCGCTTTGGTCACAGGTTTCTTCGGTCCAGGAGATTCAATCTACAGATTCTCTGATCTCGGCATCTGGTTTGGCGTCCTCCTCGCCACATTCCTGACGGTGCTGGCCTATGCCGCCGTGTTCGCATCGTTCGGCATCATCGCTCCCCGATTTGGTGTTCTTCTGGCTTTATTGTTCGCTGTCTGGGAGTTCTTCATGATGTTCCTAGCGATGTTTGAGACGACGCGCCAGATGGGCATTGCTTCACTTTCGATATCCTTCTGGGGAGCGGAAATCATCAATGCAACCGGATGGCTGGTTTGGGGTGATTATGCGATGATGTCCGGTCAAGCCGAATCCATTGGCTTCTTTGCTGAGATGGCCTTGTGGACCGTCTGGTACGAACCATTACCAACGTCCTCAGCACTGGTGAACCTCGTGATTTCGATGGTCGTGCTTCTGGTGATTACCGCGATGTTCGTATTGATTGGCCAGTCTTCGTTCAAGAAGCGTGAACTCAACTGAGGGAGCCCCATGGATGCAGAACCCCCGTCCACATTCGGCGGCGATCTCTCATCGCTATGGCGTTTGGATACCCTCCCTCCTCTTCGTCGCCTCTCGTGGTGGTGGTGGTGGTGGCTCATCGTGCTACCAGATGCTGAAAATCCAAAACGCAGCCGACAACTGATGGTCCTCTGGTCAACCAAGGATGCACCCCATGTCAGGGTCAACGACCACGATTGGAAACACGAGGGTCGCTTCCATATCGACACGGATGGCCGGCACACTCTGCCGGGCATGGTCTGCGCATGGTGGTACGACGGAGAGAAGATGCA
>JAKUOE010000045.1 GCA_022449845.1 Candidatus Thalassarchaeum sp. | reverse complement strand
ACCGCCGAAGACGATGAGATCCAAGTCCATGTCGCGGATATGCGGCATCACTTCGTCAGAATTGTGAATCGACACAGTCACGTGTGTAATATCGAGATTCGCAATCTGCTCAACGATGGTCGGTGCGATGGGATTTCCCTCGATGCGCTTGAGGAATTTCTCTCTCTCTTCGTCACCAATCGCAGAATCCTCTTCGATGATGATGGCGGGAACAAAGTCTTCAGACAACATTTGTCGCAACATCTCGCGCCCATAGGGGTGCTCTTTGAGCAGGAGATATGCAAAGACTGGCGTGTCCCCCATGTTCACCCCGAAGGGGTGGAAGATACCCGTTCTTTTCGGTTCACACCTCTAATCAATCAAGATTGGTTTTCGACTAGATAATCGATGTATTCCATCACTTCATCCATTCTTTCGTCGGGCAATTCCTTGTACGATTGTCCAAACTTGTGCTTGACACAAATCGCGACATGGGCATACGGATTTCTGCCACTTGGATGACGGTGAGATTCAGGCAGTTTCCCCACCAACTTATCTCCAGCCTCCTGGATGTAAGCCCAGACCTTCTTGGAGTTCTCCGGAGTCAATCGACCACCATCCCGATTCAGGGGGTGACGCGACTTCGATCTCTGGGGAAGAGAACCACTTCGCGCACGTTGCCCGCGCCCGTGAGGACCATCAGTAGACGTGCAACACCAAGGCCCCAACCGGCGTGCGGTGGTGCTCCATAGCGGAAAACATCTGTGTAGAATGTGAATTCCGCAGGCTCTAAATCCATGTCGCGCAGGTTCTGCTCAAGCACCTCGAATCGATGCTCTCGCTGACCTCCACTGGTCATCTCATCTCGCCCATAGTTCAGGTCGAATCCGCGTGAGAGTTGCCCTCCACTGGAACCCTTCTCACTCTCATCGTGATAGATGTAGAACGGTTTCATCGACATCGGCCAACGAGGCAGGAAGTGGAAGCCAGGATATTTTGCTGCAATCAGGTCGCAGTGATGTGATTCGATGTCATCTCCCCACTCGATTTCTCCACCACCGGCTTTGACGATTTCAATGGCTTCGCAATAGGGGATTCGTGGGAACGGCAAACTCGGGACATCGACTGTAATCGCTTCATCTCCTTGCGATGCTCGATATTCGTTGATGATGTCAATGAGCTTCTGATCGTGGGTTGCGACTTGACTCCAGATGTGGTGAATCATTCTCTCTTGAACACACATGACATCCTCGTCGTTCATCCATGCTCCCTCGATATCGAACGAGATGAACTCGTTGAGGTGCCGATAGGTATCATGCTTCTCCGCACGGAATGCTGGGCCGACCTCAAACACTCTCTCAAGGCCACCGAGAACAGCCAGTTGTTTGTACAGTTGAGGGGATTGTGAGAGGTATGCATCCGTCTCGAAGTATTTCATCGGAAACAAATTGGTGCCTCCTTCGGAGGCACTGGCAATAATTTTTGGAGAATTCATTTCGTTGAATCCTTCTGTAATGAGGTGGTCTCTTCCGTACTGGAGGACCTTTCCACGCAACTGGAACATCGCATTCACGTGAGCGCGTCGAAGGTCGAGATGCCGATTGTCGAGTCGGACATCCAGTCCGACATTCACATCATCGGCAACACCGACAGGAAGCGGCGTTTCGGCAAGGGCTAGAATCTGGCCAGAAGTCACATTGATTTCGTATTCAGCAGGAGGTTCTGGCTCTCCTTCTTTGACCTTGGGCGGTCGCTTCTGGGCGACAACTCCAGTGACTTGGATGGTGGACTCCCGACTTGAGCCCTGAATGGCCTCAAACGCCCCCTCGTCCATGTTGTCCTTCTTGAGGAAAGCCTGGAGGTGCCCGGTACCATCCCGGAGCATGAGGAAACAGATGGCGCCGCGGCCGCGCACCGTTTCTGCATAGCCGGCAACAGTGACTTCATGCCCGATCATTTGGGCACCTTGATCGCGCACCTCACCAAGGGTGTGTGTGCGATAGTGGGTTGGCTCCCAATCGCGTCCATCGCGTCCGGTCATGCTCAGGGGCGTGAGCGTCCATCACTTGAACCGCACGGCGGAAAATAGGGTACATTCGGGGCTCTTTGGTGAAACGCCGTAGCCCTCACTATTGATATGCTCCAGGATGTTCGCCGGGTTTAATGTCTCACGAGCGTTTGCTATTCACCTCAGAGTCTGTGACTTCTGGTCATCCTGACAAATTGTGTGACGCCATCTCTGACGCGATATTGGATGCGTGCCTAGAACAGGACCCCAAGGCACGTGTGGCTTGCGAAACCATGGTCAAAGGCACTGAATCCGATAGCACGATTATCCTCGCCGGTGAGATTGCGGTTAGTGGCGAAACGCCACCCTACGAACAAATTGCTCGAGATACTGCCGCCTCCATTGGATATACCGACCAAGCGTTTGGAATGAATGCCGAAACTTGTGATGTTCAAGTTTTGATTACCACTCAGTCTCCTGATATCAGCATGGGGATTCAGCTCCCGATTCAAAACCCGGAGTACCAAGGCGCTGGGGATCAAGGTATGATGTTTGGATTTGCAACGATGGAATCAGAAGCATATCCTTCACTACAGGGGAATTACATGCCCCTTTCAGCACTTTTGAGCCAAGCACTGACTCGTCGTTTGACTGAAGTCCGAGAATCGGGACTATTGCCTTGGGTGCGACCGGATGGTAAATCTCAAGTCACCATTGAGTACGGTGCATATGGGACGCCTCGAAGAGTTTGGGCGGTTGTAATCGCCGTCCAACACGATGATATGTTGGACCAATTTGACGGTTCGATTTTTGATGAGCATGAATTCATCGAAAGTGAAATGAAAAAACATGTTATTGAACCGATTATTCCCTCTGAACTTTTGGATTCGAAAACGGAAATAATTGTCAATGGAACCCTTCGATTTGTACAGGGTGGCCCCCAGGCAGATGCTGGAGTGACCGGTCGCAAAATTATCGTTGACACATATGGTGGAATGGGTCGACATGGTGGTGGTGCATTCAGTGGAAAGGACCCGTCCAAGGTTGATCGCTCTGCCGCTTATGCGGCTCGCTGGGCCGCCAAGCACGTTGTTGCTGCAGGTCTCGCCAAACGTTGTGAAATTCAATTGTCGTATGCAATCGGCAAGGAAGATCCAGTGAGTATCAGAGTGTCTACGGATGGTAGCCACGCTTCGGATCTAACCGAGGAAGAAATCAGCCACCGGGTTCGAGAAAATTTTGATTTCCGCCCCCTTCAGATTATCAGGAAATTGGACTTGCTACGCCCCATCTATTCAGTGACTTCCGCAGGGGGCCATTTTGGACGCGAACCGACTGATGGTCACTTCACATGGGAGCAATTGGATCCTGAAATCCTTGCATCTCTGCAACAATCGTGATTTGGGCGATTCTCAGAGAACGCTTACGCGTTCTCCCATCATCCTCAAAGGATGTCGCGAACACGGTCCTTCTGATGTCACACCAGCGACGCCGCTCTCTCGGGCTCTGTCTGCTGTTGATTTCTAGCACGTTTCTGGCTGCCTTCGCCCCTGTTGTGGCGGCCGATAGCCGTATTTTGCTCGATTTATCCGATGATCAGATTGACCTCATTCAGGGTGACAGCGCCAATGTTACCTTGACGATTGAGAACAATGACACCTCGATTCATGATTTTGACCTCACAGTCGATGATTCGTTGACATCTTCAGTCTGGAACGTTACCCTTGCAGATGAAACCCTCTCGACGGTCTTGCCCACCTTTTCAGGGACCACCACCATCATCGTTCATCTCGCCGCAGATGCTGAATTGTCAGATAGTGGAACTGTCGACATCAACGTGGCTCAGTCAGGGACTACCATTTCCACCACCATCACGCTGCACCTCTCGGTCACACCCTCGTACCTTCCCGACATTGAACATTCAGACGTCGGGGACAATGGTTTGCTCGGAATCGAAGTCGGGGAATCCCTCGATGTGGAGGTTCCTGTCTCAAACCTTGGATCCTCGATTGACCACATCGTCCTCGCTGTAGATGAGACTGCAGACCTCACTGATTTCTGGGCCAATTGGGGTGGTGGCGGTAACAATTCAGGCAACAACACTGGAAACAATACAGGCAACAACACCGGGGGCAACAACACTGGAAACAATACAGGCAACAACACCGGGGGTAACAACACTAGCAACGGAACCGGAAATGTCACCACCGGCCCGACAGAATTCTTCGCATCTCTATCTGCGGTGTCAACCAATCTGACCGCTGTCTTAGACTCCATCAATGTAACAGCCAACCTCAGTTATGTGGTGGACTGGACTCTTCAGCAGAATGGTTCACTCTTCCCTCATGATGCTGGCTTATACAATTGGACCAGCAATGGGACCAATCATACTTGGACACAGACTTGGAATGTCAGCGTCGGTGAATGGTGCATCTCTGCCACTCTTACTGAGAATCTCACCGCAATTGGAAATTCCACTGCCTGTCTAACCGTCAGCAGTGGCTCAAGTGGCGGCAATGGAAGTGGTGGTAACGGGACCGGCATGGGTCGCGCGATTCCTTCAGGTTGGGAGGTTCGATGGTTGAACTCCACGCTTGAGAACATGACTGCGGGTGAGAGTCGAATGGCTACACTGCGAGTCAGTGTCCCGAACGGGGAAGCGCCCGGTGATTACGGATTCCTCCTTTCGGCGGGTTCTGCGATGGGCAACTTCACCATCTCAGAGACCATTGTTGTTCGAGTCAATGGCACTCACAATCTAACGATTTCAGCGAGTGATTCAACCACCAATTGGCTCCCTAACGGGACTGGTATGGTTGATTTTGACGTTCACAACGCAGGAACCTCTGAAGCCGAATCGATCTATTCCATCAACGCCACAGGAGTCTGCACTCCGAGTTTGGATTCAGCTCAAGCAGATGGGTCCCGCCTTTCCGCGGGTTCCAATGAATTGGTCACTGCGAATGTGGCCATCAATGTTGACGCCGGTGAGGGAGAATCATGCGATATCACGTTGTCAGCATGGGATGAAATTGGAGAAGTCGGTTATTCCCACGTCCACACACTGATTGTTGGTGCTGCCCACGGTTTGGCCGTGGTCACGAACAATTTGGTCACACTGAGTCCAGGTGGTTCGGTAACGGGCACAGTCACCCTCCGCAATACCGGGACAGAGACTGCTGACCTTCGACTCACTGCCTCCTCGCCCGACTTGACCGTCGATACGAGTTCTAGTTTCGTCACAGTCCTCTCAGGTGAGACGGTCGACCTCAGTTGGTCGACCTCCACTTCGTCAGACACCCCGTTGGTCGGCAATCAGTCGATTGACTTCAGTGCCGAGACCCAAGATGGAATGTCGACATTGAATTTCACTGGGGCCGTCTCAATCCTACCTTGGTCCTCTATCTGGATGACTGGCCCACTTGGTGGAGCCTTTGATGTGGGTGCAGATGCTCCCGCGACTGTCGATTTTACCTTGACCAATGATGGCACCGGTGATGCCAATGCTTCACTCGATTGGAGTGGTGCCCCTCAGGGCTTCAACATCAGTGTCAGCACGGCTACTTCAGTCGATCCATATGGCAACAGTTCGGTATTATCGATGACCGTCGAAATTGATGACGACATCGCTTCGGGATCATATACATTCACAATTCACGCCATGAATCCCGATGATGGCAATACGTGGGATTCCCTGACCATCGATGCTCAAGTGGACCAACGTGCTGAGGTTCGATTGCTGGTTGCTGGTGATTCACTACCGGTAGCAAGTGGAGCGGACTCAGTGTTCACGGCCACCGTCATCAACGACGGCAACGCACCTGATACCTTTGCAGTGACACTGACTGGTGCAGCAGGATTTGAGGTTGTAATTTCACCCCAAACACTGACACTCGCTTCTGGAGAGAGTGGCGAGGTCAATATCACTCTACGTCGGACCGGAGCCAGTGAAGATGTCACGATGACTTTGACTGTCGAGAGTGAGAATGACGATTCAGTCAATGATGCACTGTCTCTGTATGCCACAGTTCCCGCCATTTCAGTTCAGGCGACTGTGACGACCAACGTCGCATCCATTGCAGCAGAAGGTAGTGCATCCCTCACGCTCTTCCTCGCCAATCTCGGTGAGGCAGAGGACACACTGTTGGTCACCGGCCCCTCTGGATTTGTTTGCGATCACCCCGGTCAAACAACACTGGCTGCAGGTGCAGCGGCCGAGAGTCACGCTGTCACTTGTACTGCTGGCAGCACCCTTCTGGCTGGAACACACACGATTGCCTTCACAGCCACTTCACTGGCCGATTCAAGTGTGAATTCCACCACTTCGGTCGATGTCAACATCGAACCTCATCGCAATTCGGACGGAGGACCCATGCTTACGGTCTCGATGACTGGTGATGATTGGTCACTGCCGTGGAACAGTTCTGCAACCTACACTGTGACCATTCGCAACGATGGCAATGAACAGGTCTCTGGATTCCTGAATCTCGCGGGAGAATATGCACAGGACCTCTCTCCAGATTGGAATTTCGTCGATGAAAATCAGACCATCAGTGTGTTCACTGTTTCCCCGCGTGGTGTGGCTACCTATTCTCTGACGCTCCGCCCCAATGGCGAACCGACGATTGGAACTGCCGATATTCGGATTGAGGCCAGTGGAACGTTGGCCGATGGGCAAGGTTACTCTGTCAGCAGCCCATCGACAACCCTCACCGTCGAATTCGATGACCCGCCGCCCAAGGAGGCCGAACTGTGGAATGGCGGTCCGATGGTCAATGCCGCGAATCTCGCCATCGCGATGCTTTCCGGATGGATGTTTGCTGGACTCCTCGTCATGTGGATGCGCTACAGTTCCAAATCTCGAGCCAAGAAGAGTGCTCAAGATGCGTGGGATGAGGCTGAAGAGGAAGAAAACAAGGATGCGGATCTCAATCATGGAGAGATTCGAGCAGATGAAGATGGAACTGCTCGCTGTCACGCCTGTGATTCTCGCATTCGCCTACCGACGGACAAAGAAGCTCCATTCCGATTCAAGTGCCCGACCTGCGATGAGATGAACCGCGTCATGCCACCTCGTGAAGAGGATTGATTCACACCCGTTCCGCAATCAAGAGGAATGCGGTGTGCCCCATCGGCGTATTGCCGGGTCGACCCCCTCCTCGGCTCGCTTTCGTCCAGACACGGTCCATCATCTCACCCGCCCAATCGATTGAGAGTCCCGCTTCTTCACAAGCATCCCAGGCTTTCTCAAATTGGCTGGAAACAGGGCAATAGCAGGCAATCTTCCCTCCATATCGGAGTTTCTTGGATAGGGTGGAGATGACGGGCCACGGTTCGGGAAGATCGAGGATAATCGCATCGAAATCGTCCACAATCTCATCGAATGAAGTCTCTGCAACATCGCCTTCAAGCAGCACCCAGTTGGGGAACTCTCTCAATGAACCGGCGGCTCTGTCCATGTTTTCCCTTCCCACTACCGCATGTTCTGGTCGGTTTTCCACCGATACCAATGTGCCGTTTGAACCGAGGACATTGGCGATATGCAGGGCCAATCCACCGGAACCGTGACCCGCTTCAAGGACACGCTGGCCGGCGCCAATCCCCATCCAAGAAATGAGGAACCCTGCATCCTTCGGATTGATAATTTGTGCTCGACGTTTCATGCCTTTGCGAAGTTCAGGAAGTCCTACCTCAACTCTCGTCAGAACCTTTTGTCCAATCGTCACGCGCTGTCCATTCTCGATTCCTTCAAGAACGGCATTCGGTGCGAATCTTCCGATTCCCTTAATTTTCAATTCATCGTCTTGAATTGGGACGATGTATGTCCGTCCGTCCTCTTCTCTAAGTGCGGTGTATTCTGTCATTCTCTCACGTCCCAGTTCCGAAGAACCCAACCCTGCAAGCAAGGTGCCGACCCTGAGGCGGCTGAGTGGATGGCTTCGCGACCGGGGTCAACAATATCAATTCAACGATAAGTGAAGAGGACCCGCCCAAGGGGTGTAAACCCCCCTTGGGCGCGTGAAGTCGCTAGACCGCACATTCAAGAACGTAGCCGAGCCCCAGAACTATGCTGGAGAGGTCGCCATGGCGGATGAGCAAGAGGATGAAGGGGTCACTGAAGAGGAGGCCATCATCGACGATCTCGAACCGGAACCCTCTGAGAAGAGCAGTTTTGGCCTTGGATCTGTGGCCGATGGAGCTGATGATCCAATCATCGATCAGCCCATTGATGAATGGCTCTCTGGAATCTCCTTTGACTCCACTGCCGATGTCCCGATTCCTGATCGTTTGGTCGACCAAGTCATCGGACAGGAGGATGCTGCAGTCGTCATCCGAAAGGCTGCCGAACAACGTCGTCACATGATGATGATTGGCGACCCCGGTACCGGAAAGAGTATGCTTGCAAAGGCGATGACTGAACTCATGCCGCACGAATCGATGGAAGACATTCTCTGCTACGTCAACGACGATGACGAGAATGAGCCGCGAATTCGCACGGTCCCCGCGGGACGAGGCGACCGAATCGTCAAGGATCGTCGTGCTCAACTCCGTGAACAGCGGGAGCGAACCAGCCGGACACTGATGTTCGTGGCTTTACTGATTGGTGCAGCACTATTGTTGGCCACGATTCAGACTGGAGACATCGTGATGCTCCTGTTCGGAATGTTCCTTCTTGCATTTGGTTACATGTTCATCAAGAATCGTCTGGTCTCCAATGATGAGGCGAGGATTCCTAAATTGCTCGTCAAACGAAAACGTGGCGAAATGCCTCCGTTTGTTGATGCAACCGGTACGCTTGCGGGTAGCCTACTCGGCGACGTTCGCCACGACCCTTTCCAATCTGGAGGCATGGAAACTCCGGCTCACGAACGGGTCGAGGCTGGTGCAATTCACAAGGCACATGGTGGCGTTCTCTTCATCGATGAAATCAATCTCCTACGATTGGAGGAACAACAGGCACTTCTGACTGCGATGCAGGAGAAGGCGTTCCCTATCTCCGGTCGTTCAGAGCGTTCATCTGGCGCTCTGACCAAGACGGAGGCCGTACCTTGCGATTTCATCCTGGTGGCTGCGGGCAACCTCGATGCAGTCCAACATATGCATCCGGCTCTCCGCAGCCGAATCCGTGGTTATGGATACGAGGTCTACGTCAATTCGACCATGCGAGACACCTCTCGCAACCGTCGTCGTTTGATTCGCTTCATTGCTCAGGAGGTTCGCAATGAACAAAACAAGAAGACAGGGAATCCAATTCCTCATTTCGACCGGTCCGCTGTTGAGGTCATTTTGCGTGAATCTCAGCGACGTGCGGGTCGTCGAGGTAAACTCACACTTCGTCTTCGTGAACTCGGGGGACTGGGTCGAATAGCGGGCGACCTCGCTTGCGAAGAAAATGCGACCATCACGACAAGCAAGCACGTTCTAGGTGCTCGTCGTATCGCTCGCCCACTCGAGCAGCAGGTCGCTGATCGAATCATCGAACATCGTCAAGATTACTCGTTGTTGGTGAATAGTGGTGAACGCGTCGGTCGGGTCAATGGTCTGGCTGTTCTTGGAGCCGACAGCGGGATGTCTGACTTCAGTGGAATCATGCTTCCAGTCGAAGCCCTAGGGACACCCACTCAATCAAAGTCAGGCAGTGTATTCGCAACGGGCGGTCTGTCAGATCTAGCGAAAGAGAGTGTCACCAATGTGAGTGCAGTCATCAAGAAGTTGACAGGAAAGGATGTGGCTGATTACGATATTCACATTCAATTCGTTGATACCCACTGTGTTGACGGGTACAGCGCCAGCATCAGCATTGCTACGGCTATCATTTCGGCCTTCGAGGACATCCCAATCGACCAAAATCTCGCCATGACGGGCTCGCTTTCTGTACGCGGCGAGGTTCTCCCTATCGGCGGTGTCACCGCGAAAATCGAAGCGGCCGCCAAGAGCGGTATCAGCCGTGTCGTCATTCCTCGTGCCAACATGCAGGATGTCCTCATTGATGAC
>JAKUOE010000044.1 GCA_022449845.1 Candidatus Thalassarchaeum sp. | reverse complement strand
TGGTCCACTCTGCACCAGGGTCAATGGCGTTCTCTTCAGCAACGTTTCCACATACATCACAGAAAGTCTCGCCACGGACCTCGTCTTCCTCCCACTCGGTGGCACCACATTCGGTACAGGGGGTGGTCTGACCCACGGTTCGGCGCTGGGACGGACGTCCTCCGCCGATGGGGGACTTTCGGGAATTTGTCTTCTTGCTTTCTGAATCTGCTCGCTCTTCAACCATATTACTCAACTCGGGGTTAACATGTATACTCCGTAGTACTTAAACACTTCGTTTGGATGACGGATTTGTCGTTCCAGAGCAATCCCTCATTCAGGCTGAGTTTATCCGCCTGTCCGTGTGTGTACTCCATACGTAGTTAGAGAGGTGGGCATTCGACCTTAAAGTGATCTCTCTCCTGCATCATTTTTCTGCCTCCAAATGCGATTTTCCCAGTGGGCAGGTTCATCAACGGTCTGCAATGCGCGACAACCATGCCCGCCACTGTGGTGCTCGGTGCACAGTGGGGAGATGAGGGCAAAGGGAAGATGGTAGACCAACTCGCCAGTGAAGCCAGTTGGGTCGCTCGCTTTCAGGGCGGCAACAATGCAGGGCATACAATCGTCATCGGCGATCGTACACTGAAACTCAACCATTTGCCCAGCGGCATCACCTATCCTGACTGCCAACTTGTGCTTGGAGATGGGATGGTCATCGATCCTTGGACTCTTGAGAAGGAACTCGAAGATTGGTATGCCTTCGGTAGTGAACGTCCAGAAGGAACTCGACTTTGGATTAGTGAACGAGCTCACGTCAATCTCCCATTCCACCGTCGAATCGATGGGACAGATACCAAGATTGGAACCACGAAGCGAGGAATTGGACCGACGTATGGGGACAAAATTGAGCGAGTGGGAGTACGATTCTGTGATATTCCCTCTCGCATGGCTGACCCAGAATGGTTGGCTTATACGGCGAATCGAATGAATGCAAGGCTCGATTTATTCGGCATTAAGGATACACAACCTTCCCCGGATGACCCCGCGGGTTGGAATACGATTTCCCGTCAAGCCAGCCTTCATGGGGAAATCACATCGCAATCATTGGCTCTTGATTTGTCGTGGATCTGGCAACGCTTTGGGCATGCCGTCGCACCGACAGGACTCATGCTAGACATGGCCCTCAAACAGGGAGAGAACGTACTCTTGGAGGGCGCTCAAGGTTGCTTGCTAGATATTGACCAAGGCACATACCCCTTCGTCACATCATCGGTGACAAGTCGAGGCAATGCGACACATGGTGCAGGAATCCACCCTGGACATGTTGAGAAAACATACGGAGTCGTCAAAGCATACACTACGCGCGTAGGAGAAGGACCCTTCCCAACCGAACTCTATGATGGGAAAGGGATGTCTGATGCAGATGGGAAGCACATGGCCGACGTTGGCCATGAATTCGGGACGACCACCGGTCGACCTCGGCGCTGTGGATGGCTTGACCTAGTGGTCCTTCGACATGCACATCGAATGAATGGATTCGATGGAGTGACTCTGACCAAACTCGATGTTCTCGGTGGGATTTCTGAACTCAAGATTTGTGTCGGTTACACCATCGACGGTGAGCCCTGTCATGAAATTCCGGCTGATATTGGTCGTTTGGCACGATGTGAACCAGTGTACGAATCTGTCTCGGGATTTGAAGCCCTTTCTCTGGATGAATGGTTGGAGATTGCGCGTCAGGCAAACCTAGATGGATCCGGTTTCTCGGCGTTGCCTGAAAACGCACAGGCCTATGTTGAGAAAATTGAGAACCTGTTGGGATTCCCAATTATCAGTGTCGGCGTCGGCCCGGATCGGGAAGCGACGATTGAACGATGAAAAACGACGGGGATAAGTAGGAGTGCCGAGGAGTGAATGATATGGGGTTCAAGGCAAAGGCGCGCAAAGCCCGACAAGGGTCTGGCAAAGATGACGGGCGGAAACGCCGAAGTAGGGAATTGCCGGATGGAGAGAAACCTTGCGCCATCAAAGATTGCAAGAACTGGGCTGACAAGAGTCATGGGGGCCGCAGTATCGCATTCGACAATCTCGCCGATGTCTGGGAAGAAGACCAGTTGGTGGGAGAATCCCGGAGACTCGCAATCTGCAAACCCTGTTATCGCCATTACAAGAAAGAGAAGAAGGATGACGAGAGTCAGACCTGGTGATGACTCAGTCAAACTTCCAGATTGGCTCAGGTGTCAGCCAATGACAAGTCGCTGCAGGTTTGGGCCAACCGTTTGGAAGTCCCCCCTCTGCAGCGATTCTAAGGTCGACTGATTCGATGTGGCGATTGAGAACAGCAGTACATTCTTCAATTCCTGAAATCGCTTCGCCACGACCACAGACCAACAGTTCAGGAGTTAAATCCAGTACTCGGGCCAGACTATCCCGCATCTGTACGAGATTGCCAGTGGGCATATCGGCACGAGATGGATGACCAGCGGCCGGAACGAGATCTCCACAGATAATCGCATTCTTCTCAGGAATATGGAAACAGCAGGCATCCATCGTGTGCCCCGGAGTGTGTAATACGTGAAGATTCACATCCCCGAGATCAATCTGTTCGCCATCTGAGAAACCTTGGGCGTCAATTGGAGGCATATCGGAGTCATATCGACTGGCCCATGTGGTAAACAGGTCGCCTCCTGCAAGAGGAGTAACGGCGTCCTCATGAATCATGATTCGGGCACCAAAATGTTCGGCAAGGTGGGGCGCGGCGCCACATGAATCGAAGTGGCGATGTGTCAGGAGAATCGCGTTAACCTGAGCTCGGCCCTCAAGATGAGGAGTCAATCGTTCGACAAGATTCGATTGATACCAAGTGGTACCCGAATCGATGATGGCCGTCGATTTTGTCCCCGAGACGATGATGCAAGACGAATCGTGATGGATTCCGGGCAGTCGCTCAAGACGCATGGGACCAGACCGAGGGGAGCGTTCACAACCCAAGACCATGACGGTCGACCGCCCCCTATGGGGGCGTCTGATTTCCACGCCGATTAAATAGGGGGAGCAGGTCGGCCGGCCCATGGCACGATTCCCAGAGGCAGAGGCACGTCTACTTGGCGTGAGAATCTGTATGAAGTGCAATGCACGGAATGCACTGCGTGCCAAGCGATGTCGAAAGTGCAGTTACAAGGGCCTTCGACTCAAGAACAAGGAGACAAAGGTCTGAGCATCGGCGTTTGCCTTCATGACCAACTCTTGCCTTATTTCTCGGCTCTTTGCCGGTGAATTTACACGTTGGGGGCCACCTTCGGTGGCCGATGAGGAGAGAACGGCGCTGCGAGGATGAGGCGGTGAGCCCTGTAATCGCGACCGTTTTGCTGATGGCGATTACAGTTCTACTGGCCAGTGCAGTTTACCTCATGGTCGATGATGCAATCGCCGCACCCGACAAAGGAGCGCCACACGCAAAGATGAGTGTACGTGCCTTGGACAATGGATTTCAAGTGGTCCGTTTCACAGATCTATCTCAGAACCTGCACACTTCAAGTGTCTCGTTCACAATCGTACCTCCACCTGGAATCAACGCCTCAAGCATTGCTGGGAATGTCAACGATGCCGATGTATACGGTTCCGTTGGAGAGACCGTGACATTCCACGACAGAGACGCATCCTTCACCGTCAATAGAGGTGATTACTTCGTCATCAATGCCACCGCTGCCGGAACCGAAGAAGGTGGGTGGACCATGTTCATCCGAGCTCTGGGGGCGTCCGGGACAACCGAATTGGCAGCCATGCCCTTGCCAGCGACGGAATGATGGGGTCACCCCGTCTCGGCAGGTCGTGAATTCACAGCCTGCACGAGATAATCTCGTGATTCCTGCAACGACTTCTCGGATTACCAAAGCGGGATTGCCCCCTTCAAAGAGCCATCTAATTCGATGGATGTTATTGGCTTCTCAGGGAGAGAATGCAGTTCGAATAGAGGGAGTCGGTGGGGCCGCTGCCGATGCCTGTGCAATGCGTGATGCACTCATTGAATTGGGGGTTGAGATTGTTGAAGACGAGGGTACGTGGGTGGTACATGGGGTTGGAGCGAAGGGATTCAAATGTCCGAGTGAGCCTCTCAATCTCCATAATTCGGCAACGTCCCTAAGATTGATCACTTTGGCTGTCACTCGTGTCGGCGAATGGGTGGCACTCGATGGAGATGCGACATTGGAATCGAGAATCGATCGCAGTTTCTGGAAATCACTCGGAATCGGAATCTCCTTTGACGTAGATGGGCGGAATCTACCGATGAGAGTGCGTGGACCAATTGAGGAGGATTCATTGACATTGAATGTCAGTAAAACCAGTCAACATCTGTCTGCTCTCCTCCTATCTATGCCCGCAAGCAGTAATCCACTCAACCTGAACATCGAAGGGAAACTCGTGAGTCGAAGACACGCAGAACTCTCGTTCTCTCTGGCGAGCAAATGTGGCTCTTCAAACACAATAGAGAATCCAGTGTTGAGACCCTGGAGATGCGAACCACCGACAAATGTGCAGATTCCTCCAGATGCTTCGCATGTCGCCTTCTGGAAACTGTATGAGGTTCTGCACAATTCAATCATCGATTGGCCCGGCGTCGACGATGTGGATGCAATCGGTGCTGAAGTCCTACACGGATTGGATCTGATGGACGAGCAAACCATCGATCTCAGCGATGCGAATGACCTCATCACGCCGCTGGCCGCAGCGTTGGCGATTGGAGCAGGAGGGCGGATTGTGGGGGCAAGTCACGCCCGTTACAAGGAATCCAATCGAATTGAGCAGACGAGGAAGATGTTGTCAGCATTCTCACTCGAAGTCGAAGCCACTACAGATGGTTTCAGAATTGATGGTGGACAGAACCCCAAATCCCCAATCGAGTGTGTACCAACATTCGGTGATCATCGAATGCAGATGACTGCCGTCATTCTGGCAACGAAGGTCGGAGCCGAAATCGAAGGCGCAAGGCTCCATGAGGTGTCCTTCCCTGAATTTCTAGAATACATTCACCCATGACGACCGAAGTGGCCATCGAGACGGTTCAAACTCATCCGGAGTACGGTGGGTCGTCCATGGACACAGGCCCATGGATTCTGGATTGTTTGCATATCGGCGACCAATCGGCGCATCTCAGGGAGAGAGAGCATCTGATTGGCCTTGACAGCACCCCTGCAGGATTTCATGAATGCGACTTCATCGGCTAGGCTCTCGACGGTGTCCAGATTTTGAGCTCCGGATTCGAGTTCAGACAATACATCGGACAGGAAGCCCTCCAGTTTGTCGCTTCCCAGTAGAATTTGAGGGACAGCGGTCAGGTTCAAATCGGAGTCAAAGCCGAAGCCGAGTTCAGTCAATCTTGATTCGTTACCGCGAAGAACTTCTGATTTTGAAGTGCTCAACGATAGAGGTAGAGCGGTGACGAGTTCTTGGCTCTCCCAAGATGTCAGACTCTCTCGAAGACGTTCATATCGAACTCGCTCATGCAGCGCATGTTGATCGATGATGAACAACTCATCCGCTCCTTGGGCGAGAATGTAGGAATCAGCGAATTGGGCCAAGGGGACCATCGGTGGAACATCTGTGACCTCAAGATTCAGGGGGCTGAGTTCTGGTTCATCCAAGGGTGAGACACTCTCGTCACCTGAACACCAACGATGCAAGTCACGCTCTGCACTCGAAAGAGCGGGAGCAATCGCTTCGATACCCAGATTTGGCAATGTAGCCTGTGTGAGTGGCGATTCACTGACTCGAACTTCGGGTTTCGATGTGGCCGTCTCAACAGGGCCTGCATAGGTGATCCTTGTCTGGGCTGTCTCTGCCCAGACAGGGAGTGGCGCTTCCGGTTTCACTGGAGTGGTGATGTTTGAGGAGACGGCTTCGATTGGACTGGTGTCGGGGGTCATCGAACCCGTCGGCAATTGCAACAAGGTGTGTTTGATTGCCCGCTCAAGCCGTTCCAACACACGCCATGAGTGTTTGAGGCGTACTTCGCGCTTGGTCGGATGTACGTTGACATCGACCTCGTCGGGTGGCAGGGTGAGACGCAGGACGCAAATCGGATGGCGGCCGACCATTAAGCGCGAATGGTAGCCTCTGCGAATCGCTTGACCGAACGGCGAAGAAGCAACCGGTCGGCCGTTTATGATGACGTGGATTTCATCACCTTTGGAACGGGTCAGGCTCGGTGGGGAAATCCAGCCGGCCCAACTCTCATCCCCTGGAGCCTCAGCGTCCTCATCCGAACATTGCAGTGGAACCAAACGCTCTGCAGGAGCACCAATCAAATCGAACAGGCGGTCTGACATCCGTACCCCAGGAGGTGTTTCGAGAACGGTGCGGCCATCCACGGTCACCGTGAATCCGATCTTGGGATTACAGAGAGCCTGAGAGACCACGATGTCGACGATCGCGGCCGATTCTGTCGAGGGGCGCTTCTGGAATGAGAGTCGAGCGGGAATGTTGGCGAATAGATGGGAGACTTCGATGACTGTCCCCGGGGCGATACCCGCAGGCTCCAATGGTTTCTTTGCACCATCATCGACGGTGATGCGCATTCCATCGGAATTCTCTGTTCGACTGGCGACACTGAGGGCGCTGACCATGCCGATGCTGGCCAATGCCTCACCGCGGAAACCGAGTGTGTGGATTGCACTCAAATCGGTGGCGGTCGCAAGTTTGCTGGTTGCATGTCTAGTTACAGCCAGTTCGAGTTCTTCAGCGGGAATGCCGCTGCCATCATCGATGACGGAAATTCGATCGAAACCACCTCTATCGACTTCTACACGGATTCGGGTAGATCCTGCATCGATGCTGTTCTCGACGAGTTCCTTGACAACCTGAGCCGGTCGCTCAACCACTTCACCGGCTGCGATATGGCCAATTGTATCATCATCCAATTGTTGGATGGGGCGACGATTGCCTGTGGTGACGACCATGTCATTCCTCCAACCATTCGTGTGTTCCTTGTAGCATCCCACGAAGTTCGTAAATCAAATCCATCGCATCTCGGGGGCTCAGCATATCTGGATCAATCTCAGCAAGACGCTTCTCAACTTCAGATTCCTTCTCGACGATGCGAGCGGGTGTCTGACGTTCGCTCCAACCGAACAGAGAGGATTGCCCGGCTTCTCTTGAGAGAGGCACACCTCCCTCACCAGCCCGTGCGCCACTGGCTTGTGATTCAAGGAACAAGAGCAAGTCTCTCGCCCGTTCCACAACCGCACTCGGTAGACCTGCGAGGCCGGCCACCTGAACTCCATAGGAATCATCACAAGGTCCGTCGGCAATCGTATGCAGGAAGGCAATCTCACCACCAGAATCAGCCACTTGAACATGGATATTGTAGAGACCGGGGACTTCTTCAGCAAGCCCGACCAACTGATGGTAGTGGGTGGCGAACAATGTTCGACAACCGATTCTACGAGCGATATCTTCCGTCACTGACCACGCAATAGCCAGACCATCGAAGGTTGAGGTACCTCGACCAATCTCATCGAGTAAGACCAAACTGTTGGGTGTCGCTCGACGAAGGATGTGAGCGACCTCAATCATCTCCATCATGAATGTCGAGCGACCTCTCCGAAGGTCGTCATGAGCGCCGACTCGGGTGAACACGCGGTCGACTAGACCGATACGAGCCCGGGTCGCGGGAACGTAGCAGCCAGCCTGAGCGAGAATCGAAATTAGAGCACAGGTTCGTAGATAGGTCGATTTTCCACCCATGTTCGGACCAGTCAGGAGAAGGAAGCGACGTTTTGCATCGAACCTCACGTCGTTGGGAACGAATCGACCGTCCGCCTCAAGAACTGGGTGGCGGGCGCCTGCAATGTCAAGGCGATCGCTGTCTAGAATCTCGGGCCGACACCATGAGCGCTGACGAGCGTGGTGTGCAAAGGAAGCCAGAACATCGACAGTGGAGACCTTTCTAGCAATGGATGAGAGCGTGGAAGTTTCTGCTTTGACTTCGTCACGCAGAGTACAGAATAATTTGAACTCAATCGCATTCGCACGGCTGTCTGCAGTCAGAATAATCTCTTCCCACTCCTTCAATTCGGGAGTGACATAGCGCTCGGCATTGGTCATCGTCTGTCGGCGAATCCAATCCTCAGGAACCTTGTCGAGATGGGTCTTTGTGACTTCGATGAAATAACCAAACTGCCGGTTGTACTTGACCTTCAGACTGGGAATATCGAGGTGCTCACGTTGTGAGGACTCCAATTCAGATAGCCAAGTCGTGCCCTGGGCTGCCTTGGTTCGAAGATCATCCAACTTCTCATCGTATCCTGTTCTGAACAATCCACCTTCTCGAATCAGAGCGGGCTGTTCAGGCTGTAGTGCATCTTCGATTCTCTCCTTCAGACCTTCGAGATTAACCAACCCCTCGGCACAGGCATTGAGGAGAGGGTCGTCAGATTCCTGAAGAAGGGATTGGAGTGAGGGCATTCTGGAGAGGCAATCACAGATGGCCAGCAGATCACGACCATTGGCACGATTGTAGGCCAATCGGGTCGACAAACGCTCCAAATCTCTCATCGCTTTCAAGGACTCGCGAATCTCTCTCAATCGGCGTGTCGCATTCACCAAACTGCCCACTGCTGAATGGCGCTCTGCAATCTGACCAGTGTCCATCAGAGGTCTGAGAAGCCACTCTTTGAGCAAGCGACGACCCATCCAAGTCTGTGTCGAATCAATCGCATGGAAGAGGCTTCCATTCTTCTCTCCTGATAGTGTCATGACCAACTCAAGGTTGCGGAGGGTTGTCTGATCCAGAAGCATGTGTGTCGCATCAGCTCCAAGATGAATCTCCCGGAGAGGAACGGCATCGACGAGGTGGAGTTTGGACAAGTAAGCCGTTGCTAACCCGGCGGCCTCCATCGCCAGTGGACGACTGTCGAGGTCAAGGCTGCCTAGGTCGCTCATCTCCAGAACGTTTCGTAGTGCCTCAAGGCGGCCTTTACTGGGCAAGTCATGGATACTAAGGACGAGACCGTCCACATCACGGAGAATGCCGAGAATGGATTCATGTTTGGCATCTCGACCATGCATGACGACCTCCCGTGGCCCCCATCGAAGGAATTCATCACGAAGGCGTTCGAAGCGTCCGGCGCCTTCGAATTCGGTCGAGGAGGCGCGCCCACTAGAAGGGTCCATCACGGCAATTCCAAGACTGTCGCCTTTGAGAACAACCGAGGCCAACAGGGCACTCCCATCTTCTCCAATCAGTTCTTCCTCGTACAAAGAACCTGGAGTATAGACGCGGGTGACCACTCGACGAAGAATCTTCTCTCCGGGTTGCAATTCCTCTGCCTGCTCACACAGCGTAACCTTGTATCCGGCTCGGAGCATTCGTTGTAGGTAACCTTCGACTGAATGCCAAGGGACACCCGCCATCGGGACGGGGTTCTCGCTGTTCTTGTCACGGCTCGTCAGTGTGATTCCAAGGACCTCCGCGGCAGTGACGGCGTCATCGTAGAACATCTCATAGAAGTCTCCCATTCGGAAGAACAGGACGGTGTCAGGGTGCTCATCCTTAATCTCGGCATACTGGTCGAGCATGCTGGGTCCCTTGGCCATGGGCACGACCAACCTTGGCCGCGGCCTATGAACCAAACGGCCGTTCACTACGTGAACGAATCATTGTCCAGAGGAACAATCAGAGGATTTCGTGCTTGCGTAACAACGCGTGGCCACCGAATCCAGCGAAGGCGACGAAGGTCAGAACCAAGAGGAGGTCGCCGAGTAGAGAGAGGCTTCGAAGCAGTGAATGTTGAGCATTCGGATCAATTGTCACCCTCGTAGAACCATCCTCGCTGAACATGACGATGTTTGGGCCAGAACTGGACGCAGCAGTCATGTCACCTGGAGCGGCATCTGGGAAGACCAAATCCGTCGCCTCGTCATCACCAATTTCTAGTGTAGATAGGCCGTTTTCTCCTTGGAACCAAAGGATTCCATGCTCATCGACTGCGATTGTACTCACGCCTATAGAACCAGCAACACGGTGGACATTTCGTTCTGAACTAACTCCGTATATCGCATCACCCCCACCAACGATTGCGATGAATGAAGAATCA
>JAKUOE010000043.1 GCA_022449845.1 Candidatus Thalassarchaeum sp. | reverse complement strand
GTCCCAACTGCCGTCATTCTCACTACAGGGGTCTTCCGCATCACGTACGGGGGTGACGGTTTCATCCGCCACTGCACGAAGTAGTGCGCGATGGATGACAGGTGTCATCGTACCGCCATTTTTGCGGTAGATGATGACATCCCCGGGCATGCCATGATTCTCGTAGCCTTCGTATTCACCACCTTCCGCAGTTGCTTCGGCATAGGTGACGATGGTCTTCCGTTCGTCCGACATCACCAACACCAAGTCGCCGGGATCGATGGCGCCGACGTTTCCTTCATCCTCATGCATCATCGAACCAGATTCGATGACGACCATGGGGGGCCATGAACCAGTCATCAGCACGAGGACAGTAATCAGAGTGGCAATCAGGCCTCCGGCAAGCAGGGCTTCTCTCGCCCAGGACCAAGCCTCACCCACTGGCCTCACTCCTCTTCCATGTGACTTTCAGTGGGTTCTGGACGCTCGCCCGAGGCCGGGAAGGATGCCCAGAGAATGAAAACAGAGAGCAGGAGCAACAACCAACCTGAGATATCGTCGAAATACGGTGCAGGCACAGAATCGATTCGCTCGCCATTGAGCCAATCCCATATGATCAGGGTGTTGACTCTCTCCTCAGCAGCGTTGCGAACAATGCCGAATGACATGTTACAGAGTTGAAGGATGGACGTTAGCAAACCAACAGTACCGAGAGAGCGATTCAGCCATGGCTCTCGAAACAAATCTGCATCAATCATGCGGGATAGACGGGAATCGTCAGTCCTCCACCAATTGATGAGCAAATCCTCGGGCACGCCCGAATCGTCCACTGCCGCAGAAGCGCGGCCCTTGGCGAGCCCGTGCTCGATGTAATGCGCCTTCAAGCGGGACGTCCAAACAGATCCAAGCAGGGTGGCCGCCTCCTCCGCTTCCTTCCGCTGTCGTCCAAGTTCAGGACGGGAGGTCGATCTGAGGGTCTCCATGAGGAAACTCCACTGGCCCTGATAGTGAATGAATTCGGGACCTACGAAAATGAGGACGGTGAAACCGATGAACAAGCCACCCCATGTCCATGTCAGGAGATGTTCCAAATCAGGGTCTTGAGCACCACTGAGGAAGAAAAAGAAGACAATCGCCCACATGACCATGCTGAAGCTGAAGAAGGAAATGGTTCCCAGAATGAATAGATGGCGGTCTCGCTGGTCTTCCCACCAGCGTTTGAATGGAGTTGTGATTGCTTTCATCGTTATTCACCAACGTGCCCGAGTGCCTGCTGACTAAGACTGCCGAACCTCTGGGCACTGTTGAGTGTTCTCCTCAAACGGGCCCTAACGGGCCCGGAATAGTTTGAAAGCCGAAGGCGCCGGGTGTCGGCGTAGCCGACAGGGCAACTGGGGGGAGGAAAATGAGGAAAATTGCGATTTTTATCCTTGCAACCCTGCTGTTTTCCTCGGCACTGCCGTATGCCTCCGCAGTCACTGAAACACAATTTGCAGATGGATCTTCAACTTTCACACATGTCTTCAGCCAAGCCGGAAATGCGGCCACTCAAGGCGTGACACTCCCGTATGGTGCTGAAGTGAGTGATGTTGAATTTGAAATTGAAGGCTCATCTTCGACACAAAGTTGGTTCAATCGAACCACCGATGCTGACTTTGGAGGACAGGGAACAACTGGGTCTAGTCAGTGGGGTTGGTCCATCCAGCAAAATGGATGGAACTACGGTTATCGGCAAAATGTCAAGGTTGACAACGACGAATTGGAATTGCGACCCACGGAGGAAACCAACTACTGGACAATGAGCAATTCCAACCAGATGACCTCATCCACCGGCGGAAGCATGAACACGACCGGGCAGTACTTCTCCACCGCTGAAGCAGGCTACCGTGGGATGGGAGACACCACCACAATGAGTGTGTCTGGCGGGACTTGGAATTACATGGGTCCCGTCGTCAAGCAAGGAGATGAAATCCATGTTGTTCGATACGGATCCATCGGTTCCTACGGTGGTTCCCAATTGAGTGCCATCAACCGGTACAATGCGACAACCGGGGCTTCCATTGGGACGGTGACAATGCAATACAACAACTGTTCTTCGAACAACGTATTCTACGTCACCGACGCAACCAGCGATGGTGATGGTACAGTTTGGATGACCTCATTTTACACGAGCACGCTAAATGGGTATGCTTCGATTACAAAATGGTCCGTGACTTATTCAACAAATCCGAATGGTCAGATTATCTCCACTTACAAGTGCGAGAATTCGTGGACTGTGCTCGAAGTGGGCGGCATTTCCATCGATCCAGTCACCAACAAAATGTATGTGGTCCAACGAGTTCGCTTGAGTAACCAATACAGCATCGATTTGTGGGAAGTAAGCCGAAGTAGCCCGAATCTCGCCACTCAAACTTGGAGTTTAGGGGTGATTTCACCTTCAGGAAGTCAAACGAACCTCAACTCCTATGCTCGTCCGGCTGGGCTGGATGTTCAAATGCCTCGTATCACCGTGAATGTATACTGTTACTATTACGCGTACACCTACTACTGTGATGGAGATCGTGTATCATGGATGAACGTCTATCATCAGCAAACCAACTGGCCAGAATTGCAAGGCGAATTTGGCAGTTCTTACGCAATCATGGGCATCGAGGATATCGACGGTCAGTTGGCCACAACCTGCATGTATGGTTCGATTACATCCTATTGTCCCAGTGCGACAACAATGCGGAAAATCAAGATGAGAGGGGATGGTTCAGCGGATTGGATGGGGACGCCGTCAGCCAACAGTGCGACGATTACATCCAGTATGCAGAGCGTGGCGCGTTCCGTGAGTGAAATCTCGATTGGAGCCACCATAACATGGGAGCCCACGGGTACCTCTATCGATTTTGAAGTGACCAATGACGGAGGCACCACTTGGAAGCGTGCCAACAGTGCAGGTCAGACCATCACATTCACAAATGCTGGGAATCAACTGGGTTGGAGAGCATGGCTCAATGGAACTGCATCAGCAGCACCGCTCTTGGACACCGTTGGACTCACCTATGAAGCCACATATGCATCCAGTGGACAATTGAGAGTTTACCGTTATTCATCCACTGCAACTCCAGATGCGGCAGCCGTTTGGTGGAATGCGTCGACTCCAGGTGGGAGTTCCTTGGACATATACTTCAGAACCAGTTCATCCTGCTCAAGTGGAACTCGGGTGAATATACCCAGTCCAGGTTCAGTAATTTCACTCTCATCAATTGCACTGACCTACCTGTCAATCTGTATCGACTTGGATGCTGGAACTTCCAATCAGTATACTCCAACTCTGTATGACATCAACATTGCAATCTATGAAAATGCACCCCAAGATGTGAAAATTGACATTTATGATACGGATTCTTCCACCCCTGTAAGTTGCACAATCCCTGAATATGAATGGGAATACGATGGAACACTCTTGGGTACAACAACTGCAAGATCTGCCGCAGGAAGTAACGATTTGGCTAATGCCTTCAATTGCATTATCCCGCAAACTGGGACTGGAACAGAAGTTGTTGGAGTGAGGGTTTACTCAGCCACTGCAGGGAAAGTGGAAATCAAGTCCATGACAGTTGAATACACCATGGTGACGGTCAATCTGGACATCAATTTCGATGAGAATATGGTCCTGCATGAGCGAAGTCAAGCCTATGAAATCGTCACGCGGCACGTCATTGGTGATCAGGCTCTGAGTATCACCGATGCGGAGTTGACGTTCCTCGCATCGCCAAATGCCAATGCCCCGAGACTCTCGTGGGCGCAAGATGGAACATTGGTTGATGATGATCCAGAAGATTGGATTATTCCGGACCAGAGTGCAACATGGACGAATCTGTCCAATGGTATCTTTGAGATTCATTGGATGTTCAGAGTGACAGACGATTTCCCTGAGCAGAACAACGTCGGATGGCGCGTCTCGTGCACCGATGACAACGGATTCTCTCCAGCAACCCTTTCCACTGGAGGTGCGGGCATTCTGGTCAACCAATCGTATGGACTTGGATGGTTCGCCATCCACGATGTTGAAGGTGAAGTTGTCAACGATGACCTACAGGATGGCGATTGGGTTGTCGCGGGTGAGACCGTACACTTCCAGGGTCAAGTCTGGTTTGAAGGAACACAGGATGCCCCACTCAATTCAGTGTTCGATGTTCGAGTCGCTCGAAAGGATAGTCAAGGAGACTTCGTCTCATCCAGTTGGAAGGACAATTCAAACCCGAATGGTACCTTCTTCATCTCTGTTACAATGCCTGAAATGGATATACCGGAAGGGGTGACCTTTGAAGTTCAGACTTACAATGTACGCGACCCTACGAAGGTCATGCCAACAAATGACTCTTGGAGCCGGACCTTGCGAATCGATGGATCGTCTCCTGAAATCACGGATTCTTGGCCTGCTGAGGGCGACTATGAAGCCAGTTCTCCTGAACAGCAAATTGCGGTGACCATCGAAGATGCCGCCGGTTATCCTGAAGCGCTGACCCTCAATTATTGGGTTGAAGCTGACCATGATACCAATCGGAACGGAGAACCTGATTCTGAAGAATATGTCATGCAGACGATGACCAATTCCACGGAGGCGGAAGAGAAAGTCTTCTTCGGCCAAATCGATGATTCGCGAAATCCAAACATGGCCCGAGTCTCTTACTTCGTGTCTGGGCATGATCCTGCCGGGAACGTGATTATCGGTGATGATGGCCCCGGATTCGCTTACGATTTGGCCACGTATCTGACCCGTCAAGACATGGCATCGGTGTTCACAGGCCTTGCCTGGGATGACCATGCAGATGGAGCCGATGTGTTCAGTGGAACAGATCAATCCATCTCGATTGGTTTGGTGGATGCGAACGGCATCATCGATTTCGAGTATATTTCACTCATTTTCGACTTCGAGGGGCCGGATCCTGAAAGGGACCAACAGAGAATTTCTTACAACGGCCGAACAGATGTTTGGACTTCAGAAAGTGAGTATCTCATGCTTCTGTCCAGCAGTTCTGCGGACGTGACAACGAACGATACTGGCCTCCCTTGGGTCCACGTAAATTTCGACTTCCAATTCTCATGGGACTGGCCAGATGAAGATATCTCTGATCTCGCGCTCGAATTCAAGGAATTGGGCTCATCAACACCCACCCGGATCGAATTCATCGAACACACATTCAGTGTCGAAAATGATCTTGTTTTAGATGCGGGGACATACGTCGTCGAAGATGTTGCGGAACCTCGTACAGGGCCTCTTGATGACGCCACTCCAGTCCGACCGGATGACCGGCTCCGCTGGTCGGGTAGAATCGTGTATGAGGGTAGCAGTGTTCCTGCACCAAACGACCTCGGAATTACTGTCGAAGTCTTCGACGGTGTGCAGTACTGGTCCGATGGAAGTTTGACAGACGACGGAGCATTCAGCATCGAGGTTCCGCTCTCGGCAGCCACGACTCTACAGAGTGCAGAGACACGAACCTTCCTCACCGGTGTTCGCAACGTGCCGGGCAGAGGAGAGGACATGACGCGGGATACCGTGGCGACCACATTGCAATTGCAGGTCGATCACACCCCACCTCGTGTACACTATCGCCTCGCACCGGTTGATGTCATTGACATCTCATCCGCAACGGATTTGACCTCTGTTCCCGTTCGATTCTCGGGATGGGAGGAATGTGTATTGCTCGAGGGTGATGATAGATGTGCTGCATTTAGTCAATCACCACAATGGGTGAACTGGGTCATGCGAGATGATGCTCGGACCATTGCGGCTGGACAATCACTATTGGCGATGCAGTTGAATGGCACGACCCTGGAATGGATTGGGGAGGTCGATTTGACCAGTGATGGACTCGTCACTCCGCGAACTGGATACAGAGTTGGATTCTGGGTCACCGGACACGATGCGGCTGGAAATGAATTCCCAATGGCCGCCAATACCGAGAGTGATCCGGTGCGAGAGCACGAGGATTTCGATGGAGATCAGAATCTGGCATGGGTTCGACTAGGGGCGACTGTCGCAGAACTCATTGTTCAGAGTGTGACTCTTGACCAGTACACAGTGAGCGAGGGGACTGAAGTGGAAGTCGTCGCGATTATTGCCAATACTGGAGGTGTGACTGAATCATCATTCTCAGTTCATTTCGTCACCGATGATGAAGTGATGCACACAGCACGAATCACGGGTTTGCCCAGTGGTGGGGAACATCGCATTACGACAACTTGGACAGCGAAGGAAGGTGTAGATCGTATCACAGTCATTGTCGATGCTGAGAATGAAGTCGTCGAAGTCGACGAAGAAGGAAATTCAATGTCCGCCGGCGTGTCTGTAGAGTATTCTTGGGGACTGGGTTGGGTGGACAGTTGGAGACAGAATCCACTAACTGTTATCGGCGTTTTGTTTGCGTTAATCCTTCTACCAATCATCGCCACTGTCACTTGGAAGACATCGCTTTCAGGTTCGAGCAGCCTCTATGATGAGGAGCTTGAATACGAAGACGACGAGGATGAATGGGAAGACGAGGATGACGAGGATGACGGGTGGGAATAGTCCCAATCGACATTCGGCGGTTTGAAGGCAGGCGCAAGCCCGCCCTCCCCCTACGGGGAGAGGGCGATGTCAGTCTACGAGGTGCTTTGTGCCCCCCTCAGAGCACATCTAGACTCACAAGGATGGACTCCCACACCCATCCAAGAAGCGGCCATCGAACCCCTCCTTTCAGGACAGGACAGAGTGCTCGTCGCTCCAACGGGTTCCGGGAAAACAGAGGCTGCTGTTCTGCCAATTCTCTCCGCCTGCCATACACAGGAATGGGGGCGGATGTCGATTCTGTATGTCACTCCACTGAGGGCACTCAATCGAGACATTGATCGCAGATTGGGGGGACTTGCAGAGATTGCGGGATTGGAGGTTGGTCTGCGGCATGGAGATACCCCGCAGGCTGAAAGAAATCGACAATCAAGAAAACCACCTCATCTACTTGTGACAACACCAGAGACACTGCAGATTATGCTGACTGGGAGTCGGCTTAGAGAACACCTGCGAAATGTCAGAACGATCATCGTCGATGAGGTTCACGAGGTCGCGTCATCCGAGAGAGGGGCGCAACTTCTGGTTGGGATGGCTAGAATCGAAGAAATGTCACAACGTCAGATTCAGAGACTTGGTCTATCGGCAACCGTTGGAAACCCGACGGAAGTTGCACATTGGTTGTCTCCAAAACGGGGTGAGCCCATTCTTGCCGACGCACCGAGAAATACAGTCGTCCGTATCACCTGCGCCCAACCTGAAGATTCAGACGAAGCGGTTGCTTTGGAACATAGCACAACGCCACAGGCCATGGCGAGTTTGCGGATGCTAGCGGGGCGACTCAAAGCCGATGCGCCATCACTCATCTTTGTCAACAGTCGAAACGCGGCTGAAACGGTCGCGAGCCGCCTGGCCACTTTCGATGAAACCCTAGAAATCGGCATTCATCATGGTTCGCTTTCGGCCGATTTGAGACGGGAAATGGAAGACCGATTACAGAAGGGGACTCTACACGCTCTGGGCTGTACTAGTAGTCTGGAATTGGGAATCGATGTCGGGGCAATCCGCCACGTCCATCAGAGTCAATCACCACGTGCAGTCGATCGACTTCTACAACGTCTAGGCCGGGCGGAACACGTTCTCGGTGGTACAGGAAGAGGTGATTTGGTCGCTTGGGAGACCGATGATATCGCCGAAGCTGCGGTCATCGCTCGCCGAGCTATCTCTGGACAGATTGAGGGCGTTCGATGGAGAACAATGCCTCGAGTGGTGGCGGCGAATCAAATGGTGATGATGACACTGGCAGAAGGTATCGTCCCCCTCCCTGCGACGACGAAGATTCTCCAGAGAACCTCGATATTCAGAGAATGGACGGATACTGACACACACGAATTGGCTCGGATTCTGAATGATCGATGGCTCCTGAAATTGGTTGAAGAACCGAGTGCTTCGGATCCACTGGAATGGGCGCCTTCGCTATGGAGGCAACTCGTGCAGGGAACATCATTGCCTGCTGAGAGGCCCTCAAAGGAAGAGATTGAGGCGCAACCAATTCAGAAATTGGAGCAATGGCGTAGAGAAATGAGAAAATTGGTTCCAAATCATCTGAAAGATGGATGGACCTCGGCCGGCGCTCGAACTCGATCGTATATGTTGGAACATCTATCGATGATTCCAGACGAACAGCGATACACGGTTCGAGACGTGGTCACTCGTGGAATGATCGGAACAGTTGACGAGGCATTTGTTCTCTCACTGAACGACTCTGGAGAAGAGACCGATGGAGCCCCTCGAAGATTTGTGATGGTCGGTCGAACATGGGAGATTGTTGAAGCAAATCCAGAGAAATCGGAATTATTGGTCGCACCTGTCGGCTCAGGAGGGACGGCACCTGTCTGGAGTGGAGAACTCCCTCCTGTTCCTTCTGAAATCGCCAGAGAAGTTGGGGGACTGCGTCGGACCATACGTCAATTGGCCACCGGGGAAGAAACGGAAAGGGAAATGACCAGTGGACGGCTTGATCGAATTGGGGGACCTGCTCCACCCTCTGATATCGAAGAATATCCTCTGTCAAACGATGCGCTGTCAAAATTAATGGAGAAAATCGTTGAACATGTCGATGCGAGTGGGAGTCTTCCCGATGAACGAACCATCGATATCGAGACTCGAGGACATGCAATCATCGTACACTCTTGTCATGGAAGTAGAATTAACGAGACGCTCGCACACTTCTTGCAAGCAATGGCCTCAACAATTGAGGGGAGGATGGGGCGTGTATTGGTTGACCCGTACCGAATCAGCCTACAGGTGCCCGGCCTTCGTGCGACCAATGTTGTCGAATGGTTAACAGACACCAATCCGGAACATCTACCGACGATTCTTCGCGTGACAATTCCCAACGGTAGGCAATTGCGTTGGCGCCTTGTTCAGGTCTGCAAAGTCATGGGAGTCCTTCGTTCAGGCGTTGATCCTCGCAAGGTAAATCTCCATGGAATCGCGCAGAGATACAAAGACACCCCGCTGATGAATGAGGCCTTGGACAAATTGTTCAATGAACGCATGGATGTGGATGGAACCGTCGATTTACTTCATGCCATTCAAGATGGAATTGTGCAGGTCGAACAACGAGCACCAGGGGCATTGGGCCTCTCATCACAATCAGAACGTGATATGCAATTGCCCGACTGGTCAAATGTCGAGGTGCGCAGACGCCTTGAAGGTCGGTTGATGAATGAACGAGTCGTGATGATTTGTCTACGATGCAAGACGCCGACGCGGTTCCGTGTGGCTAGATATCCGAACATAGATCGAAGATGTGGAATCTGTCAGGCGACCATGCGTGCTGTGGCACGAGAAGGACTCGGCGACGAATTGACGAAGTGGGTTGCTTCAGATGAGGATAAAATTCGGAACCGAATGATGCGCAATGCAGAGATGGTGCAAAATCGTGGCCTTGACGCCATCCTTTGTCTGATGGCTAGAGGCGTTGGAGAGGATACTGCGACCCGAATCCTTCGGGCATATCCCACGGGAACAGAACGAGATTCATTGTTGAAGGCGATTCACGATGCGGAGATACAGTATGCCCGCACCCGACGCTTCTGGGGTTAGGAAGTCTCATGGACGGCGGAGCCAGACCTCGACCCGATGTGGTTCGGTCTGACGGGTCGGAATGCGTCGGGAAAAAACACAGTCGTCGATTGGTTGGTCGACAACGGATATTCCGCAGCCTCTTGTTCTGATTCGATTCGACCCCATCTGAAAAATCAGGGAATCGAACTCAATCGAGAGAACCTCATCGCCGGTGGTCGAGAATTGAGAGCTAAACACGGGCCAGGTATTCTCGCTGAGATGCTTCGGGACGCAAATCATGACGCAGTGAATCTTGTCATCGACTCGATTCGGACGCCAGCGGAAGTGGAAGCGTTGCGGGAACGACCGGATTTCAGACTCATTGAAGTTCACGCCTCTCGCGAGGTTCGATGGAGTAGACTACAGTCCCGTGGTCGTGAGGGGGATCCGCTAGACTGGGAAACTTTCCTTGCTCAGGAAGAGGCCGAACTGGTCGCTGCCGAT